>JAFQIQ010000269.1 GCA_017397445.1 Lachnospira sp. | reverse complement strand
TTCTTTTACTTCAACGATATAAACAGTTTCTTCCTTGAAGTAACCAACAGGAGCTTGCTGCTCAACCAATGTATATACATTTATTATGTCCTGAGTTTGTGTTCTAAAATCCTTTAATTCATCCTCTGAATACTCACTCGAACCAACAAAAGCACTTATTGTATAATCATTGATTGTCAATGATTCATCTGTGGTGTAGATTTTGATTTTTTCGATACCTTCTGCATTAATACCTTCAATTTTAGCTGTGTTATTTTCCAGTTTAGCTTCTTTAAATACAGGAGCTATAGTTTCCCCTTCACGTATTAAAGCGTAGTAAATTTTGCCATTTTTATTAAGATTGAAAGTTATTGAATCAAGTATTTGTGTTGAACCATCTTCCGCCCAATCGGTAAGAACAATTTCCTTTTGCTCATCCTTATTGAGGGTAAAGCCTTGTGCATATTTCTGCTCTATTCTGGTTTCTGTTTTAGTGAATGTTGGATTGCAGTTAGCAATTGTAACTGAACCTGCAACAGGTGTAATTTCTATCGTTGCAGTATCAGCAGGAATATCTGTAATATCAATTTTACCATTAACTACAGCACTATTGCTATAAGTTTTGCCGTCACCAATTGTTACTCCATTCTCATCTTTGAATGTTGCTTTGAGAGTAAATGAAGCTGTTTCTGAGTTATAATCACTTGGTAAAACAAGACTTACGCTCTTGAATGTTCCGTCCTGTGAATCGATTACAATGCGATTATCTGTTAAATCAGTACCTGTATTTTCATCTTCAAGAATATTAAGATATTTCTTAAATGCAAGCGAAACGATGTTTGGATCTCCATTTGAAGTTACGTTAACAACTTTTTCTGGATCTTCGCAGATTATTATTTGAATTGTATCAGTTAATGATACACCATTATTATAATTAAATGTAATCTGCAAATTACGTTTTTCATTACTTAAATTGAAGTTTGGAGCAGTAAATGAATATGTATTTTCTGAGTCTTTTGTTAACGTCATACCGCCGTAACCATCTATGTTACATTGTATATTATTTATTACAAATTTACTATTACCAGTTGGTAATCCATCTATTGTAATTGTAACTTTTTCACCACCAGTATAAACTTCTTTACCAGCTATAATATCAATCGTATACTGTGGCATTATGGTTGTGAATTTTTGAGTTACAGTAGCAATGACATTTCCACTACCATCAATCGCATTAGCACGATATTCATGTTCACCAGTTTGTCCCGGTGTAAATGTGATAGTATCATCATTATTATAACTACTAGGCTTCAATTCATCTTTGTTTTGTATTACATTATTAGCATCTAAACTTAACAGGTAATAATCAACACGAACAGCTTTATCCGGTAAATTCGACAATCCCAATGTAACAGGTTCACCTATTTTAAATTGACCGTTTTCATCTGCACCGTCTATAGTTTCAATTGTAATCTCATCCATTACTGCTACTTTTCTTTCTCCCAATGAATGAGTTTGAGTACCGGATGTAAGTGTACCTGTAACCGTATAAGTACCAACTTTTTCTGCATTAAAGCTGTAGTAGTAAGAACCATTACTGATAGTTACAGTGTCAGTTTTTTCTGTTCCATCAGGAGCTTTAACAGTGAGTTTAAGAACTGCACCATTAGTAGCGTTAGATACATTAACTGTTATTTGAGTATTGGGTTTAACTGTTTCATCAGATGGATCTAATGTTAAATCACCATCAAGAGTTGATGTATTTTCGTTTACAGTAAACTCTGATTCATAACTATTAGTAGCACCGTCCTTGGAGATTATAGCATTTACATTATATGTTCCCGCTTGAGAAGGCGTATATTCAGCTGTATATTCACCGCTGTTACCTTGTGTTCCGTTTATTGTTGCTATATCGATATAAGAATCATTGTTATCAGATTCATTTTTCTTTCTTATCTTAAACGAAACATTTGCATCGCTTGTAGCATTGTAAAGCTTAAAATACACTTTGTTACCTGTGTTAACTACATTAGGGTTAACAGATAACTCACCATAAACAGGTTTTGCAACAACATCAATATTCTCGATTTTAAATTCAAGTTTAGGATTAGATTCATAAGTCATAAATGCCTTGAACGTATATTTATCTGCTTTATTTGGAGTAAATTTAGCAGTTGCTACACCATTATTTACATCAGATGTAGTTGACAATACTTCATTATTATTTGAATCATAAGCCTTAAATTCAACCTTGGCACCATTAGGAGCGTAATCAAGACTTAAAGTGATGTCACTTCCTACAGTATACGGACCTTGGGATATACTCATACCTAAATTTTCGTGGTATGTACCATTGATGTACTTTGTGAATTTTTTAGTTAAACCATTCATTTCTACATATACATCTACAGGTATATCTGTTCTTACCACCTTAGGAGATATATACCATTCTTCATAAGAGTTACAATAGCCTTTGGTATATTCAGTACTATTTCCGTCTACAACACATCTAAGTGCTGCTCCTTGTGGAATGTTGTTTAAATTAAAACTTATACCACTATGACCAACAACATAATTTGTAGAAAGGAGATTTAATGTCATATCTGGGAAATCAACTGTTACTGTTTCGAATAATTCAACAGACTTACCATTATTAAGAGTAACTTTTACTTTTACAGGCAAATCTTTTCCAACAATATTTTGCGTGCTGAATACATAATTCGTTGAATAGTTACTGTTATAAAAAGCATATTCTACTCTTGTACCATCGGGCAACTCTGTATTCGTTTCTAAAGTTACAGTTAAATCATTACCGGAAGTAATTACACCATCTTTCAAGGTTTTTCCAGAAAGCACAATTCTTAAATCATCAGGAAGTGTTTCTTCTTTTATGGTTACCTTATTAGCTGTAGCCTGTGCTATTTCATAATATTCACTATTTCCATCACCGTCAATATCATGTTTTACATACGCCTTAACGCTGAATGTATAGTCACCTGCTGCATTTGGTGTGTAGTTGCTATCTGGATTTTGAGTGTAATCATCATCTTGTTGATTATTATTTGAATCAATATAATTTCCGTTTACAAAATACTTATAATGAATATTACCCATTGGTGGATTTTCTACACTAAATGTAATATTTTCACCAACTTTAGTTTCCGATGAAATAATATTCAATCCCATTGTTTTTTCAGGCACGAATTTGATTGTTTCAGTTTTTGAACTTGTAGTATCGGCAGCATTTCTTGCTGTGATAGTAAGGCTGTCTGTTGGTTTAATCAGATATATTGTGTATGAAGTTTTATTATCATTATTGGGTTTAGCATAAAAATATTCACTTTCATCAAGAACCAAGCTCTGTTCAGCATTAAGAGTAAATTCTGTTAATACATTATCAGATGTTACTACTCCATCTTTATAAGTTGCATTTGAATCAAATGATAATGTAAAATCAACAGGAGCTGTAAGTTTTTCACCTATAACAGTATTTCCTGCATAATTTCTGGAAGCAGTAGTATCTTGAGTTATTTCATCCTGCTCATAAGCTGTCTTACCGGAAAAGTCAACTTTTGAAGGAAGTGCTGCGAAGTTTGTTCCATATCCGCTTTCAAATAAGCTTACGAACTTACCGTCTTGTTTAATAGCAAATAATGCACCGGGAAGAGCTGTTTCACCGTCATCACCAAACTTATTAACAGGAATTGCATAACCTGACGCCATACCGAAAATATCAGTACCGCCACGGTAAGGTCTGTAACCAAATTCAAGACCGCCGTAGAATGACTTCGCAATCAACGCACCTGAAAGGTGACCTGGACATTTTTCGGGAGTTTCAACATTTGCATTCGGAGCAAAAACTGTTCCGTTAAAGTTAGCACCGTCCAAAAATTCTACTTTTGTTGCATTAAAGAAATTGTAAAGGATATTCGAAGAAACAGGGTGGTTGTTTGTATCATTGCCGCCTGTCTTGTGTATCGGATAACTTGTACCTCCTACCTTTATAAATGTATCTGCTTTTTGAATTTCTACAGACTCATCATCGCAGGTTACAATAATATTAAGGTCGAGGTTTGTAATTGTTGTACCGCTTGCATATATGTTAGTTCCTGTTGTAACTCTATTTTCAGGAACTATTATTTCAACTTGTTTCACGTTGTTCCAATCGTCGAGTCTGAAATATACAGTTTTCGCATCACCTATATCAGAAGCGTCTAATACAAGTTTTCCATCATTATCAACTGTAACATCTATCGCCTGAACCGACGCAAGACTCAATGAACGAGCACGGAGTGTGTCAAATGTTTTTTCAAGTATTGTTCTTACATCTGTATACTGATAAAATTGTGAAAGCTCATTGACAGTTTTTAAGTAGCTGTGTTCATTCGTAACAGTAGTAAGATCATCACCGCAAACACTACAATCGTTATCATAATACAAGTGATTACATTCTAAACCATAAGTAACATCCTTTGTCGTTCCATCGCCATATTCCTCATAATCTTCATCAAGGTGAAGTGACTCTGCAAGATTACCTACTATAAATCTCTTGTATGCACCTTCTTCAGGATATAAGAAAACATCATATCCAGACGAATGTCTTTCCTCTCTACCAGCAGGTAGTGTTAAATTATATCCTGCTTCAACTGTAGCTGTTGAACCTGTAGCTATTGTTCCTAATCGATAAACCTTACCACCAATAATTCCTGATGCAAATCCGCTGATGCCTTCATATTCCCCTGTACTTGTAAGCGGAATAAAATGACCATAGTCACCGGCACCAACCTGATAATTCCATTCACCAACTTGAGGATTACCGTTGAATATCAGGTCGCCGCCAATAAATACTCGTCCTTCAGCGTCAGCGTCAAATGCTGTGAAATCACTTTCAATGAAAGCACAGAAGTCACTGGCAAATCCAAGGAAGTATTCATCATCAACAATTTCCAAATTATTTTCCAAGGATTCGCTTGTATCAACCCAATCAACGCCCTCACCGAAAAGAAGTGTATAGAGTGGAAGTTCTGCAGGGTTGTATGTTACACCATCTACTGTATTTCCATCTGCTTTCTCATATCTTCCGGTAGACTCATTATACTCTCCGCTACCTGCATTCGGAACAGGAATATTATATTCAGTATATTGTGATTCGTTTGATGAATCACCCTTCAAAGAAAGAAGCGAAACCTTCTTGTAACATTCATTTGTGTGAATATGTTCCTCAATGTTACAAACGAGTGTATTTCCGACATAACACTCAGCATTGTGAGTATGAACAGTTTTATTACAAACGAGAATACCTGTCATACTATCCGCAGGCTCTACGAGAATAAGCGGAACTATGAAAGTAACGAGCATTGATAAAGCGGTAAGCATAGCAAGATATCTCTTGTGATGCTTCAATGCGTCCATATGTCTGTAAACAAAATTTTGCAGCTCTTTCACAGATATCACCTCTCTTCAAATTTCACGAATAAGAACGCTGCGTATTAAAGTGGGCTGATAGCCTTAAATGGCCAAACCCTGAATATCAATCTGCCAATGATATATTCATCAGCTATACAGCCTACCATACTTGTTCGGCTGTCAATAGAAGTTGAACGGTGGTCACCCATTACAAATATTCTGCTTTCGGGAACCTGATATGGTAAATCAATATCACATTCACCGAGGGCTTTTTCATCAATGTAAGGTTCATCAAGAGCCGTGCCATTGACGTAGACCGTTCCGTCCTCTGTAATGTCTACCCAATCACCGGGAAGACCAATTACTCTTTTAAGAAGAATCTTGTTATTGAAGTAGAAAGCAATCATATCACCTTGCTTGTAATTGCTTCGCTTATTACAAATAACAAGCTCATCATTGTAAAGTGTAGGTGTCATACTTGTTCCCGTAACTCTCAGAACAGGGAGGAACAAGAGAGAAATCAGAACTGAGATAGCTGCTACAACGATAAGCGAATTAACGGTAGCAATTATTGTCTTTCTGAAATTCTTCTTATACCGTACTCTTTTTAATTCAGCATAAAACTGATTTGCCGTAGGAATTTCAGGTTTTGTTATTTTTTCCTTTTCCATTATTATGTTTGCCCTTTTCATTGGTATTATTTGTTGTGTTGTTATTTTCTTCGTCCGAGTCGTTTTTCTGCATCATTTCTCTCACAGCATCTCTTGTTGCTGACTTAACAGCTTTGGTAATTTTTTTCAGTTCATTTTCCGAAAGACTAAGCTGTTGATTTTCCATGATTTTTTTCAGCGACTCATTTTCTTTTGTAAGCTCCTCTATTTCCTTTTGGAGGTAATAGAGAATTTCAAGTAGGTCGGCTCGTTTTAATTTTTTTATTTCTTTGTCTGTCATTTCGTTTACTCCATCTCATTTAACAATTAACGTGTCAATTTTATCCGTTTTTCTAATTATACTACAAGTAACATAGAAAGTCAATAATTTGAGTCTATAATCTACAAATAATACAAAGTTTTGAAGCATTTATAACCGAGCCCGACTCCGTCGAGGAAGCGCAGGCGGGAACGCACTTCCGGCACGAT
>JAFQIQ010000268.1 GCA_017397445.1 Lachnospira sp. | reverse complement strand
TTAAGTGCTTTTTCTTCAGGATTACTTAAGAGTTTAATATCAAATAGATTTTCCATATCTTTAACAAAATTAACACATTTCTTCATTTCTTCCATATTTTTGGGCTTTTTACTTCCACGTAAAACATTTTGCATTCGACGATATGATCTGTATGATGTATTTTTTTTTGACAAGCATTCGACATCCTTTTTACGAAGTTCCTCAGCTAAATCTGAATAAAAACGTGCTCCTGCAAAAATGTCCTCTAGTGGAAGATAGTTATACTTTCTTTTCAAATATACTGTAATATATTTCACATATTTATCCTTTAAAAACTCTAAATGTATTCCTTCATCTTCTAAATAAACCTTAATACCATCATATTCTTTAAATCTTTTTTCTATAACATTAAACGCCATAACTCACTTCCCCTTTTATTAAATTATACTTTTTTTGTACACAGTTGCTCGATGCGATTTATCTTCTATTTTCAAAGTAGCCAATGCTCATAGTCATTATAATCTGGCGTTCGTCCAACAATACTCCAATAGCCAAACGCCAGATCTACTAGCAGCTTATTACTTACCTGCCATCGTATTCTTTGCCTTTATCTTCCTCGTCTGTGTTGCAAAGCATCTCCTCGTAATAATACTCTAACGCTTCTGCATCTTGTTCACTCATTTCTATTTCTCTTTCATAAAATGATAACACATTCCTACCTCCTCTCAGTTTGTTATTTATAAAAGTCATACCCAAAAGACTTTTATAAATTCGGTTTACCGTAATAATACCATGCCTTTTAAGCAAAGTCAAGTCTTTTTACACCTCTTTCATTGTTATCCAAACTCCTGCACTTCAATATCACCTTGTCAACTTTTGCATATAACAAACAATAGAGTAGAGAAATAACAGCAATTGTTATTTCCCTCTCATTGAACCGTACGTACGGGTCTCGTATACGGCTCTACAACTTATATTCCAACATTACTTAGGCATTATGATAAAGGTTTTAGCAACCCTGCTGAGTCCTTTATCTTTGTTTCAAGCAACTCTTTACTAATAATAAAGTTTACAACGTTCATACCACCTCCTCTGTACCATCCAAGTCTGGAATTAGCTACTTTGAAAATCTCCTCATGACTAAATCCCATTTCATACTTTCTGTTTAGATAACTCAGATTTCTGTAGATTGTCTTGGATGTTTTCCATTGTTTCAGCACTATAACTCTTATCTTGTGTCTGAGCCATTGTCCGAATTCATCCATAAACTGCTTCATCATGCCGATTCTAAAGTAATCAATCCCACCTCGTACAATCTCATTTACTCGTTTTACTGTAACATTCATACACAACACCCCTCTCGGTATAGATAATATTCCTCGGTTACATTCCTATTCTTCTTATCCACCTGATTTCTGGCTAGTGTACGATTTTCTCAATAATGATTCATACCATAAATCGCTTCAGTCCTTCGGCTGTTACACCTACTATGACCTCATCTGACTCCCTTCCTAAACCTTTTTCGACCATATCTTGTGATATGTGGGTAGGGTCTCCCAAGGTAAGACACTAATCTTTCGTTCCACAACCTCTTGATTTACAACTTCGGTTTACGTTTACCTTTTGGGCTTTGGTTTGATGTGCAACCTCCCCCACCTAATCGCCTTATCAAGTTTCTGTTCGTAGGCTCAAGAACTTTGCTACACCGCTTCCTTCATCTATACCATTACCAATACCGACTTGCGGTTCACTACACTTGGCGGTAAATACCCGTGACTGGACTTACACCAGCTAGATTAGTGCCATGCTTGGCACACACAAAAAGACACTTTACTATATATCTATTTCAATCTATAGCAAGTGCCTCTTTATTCATATTTTTTATTTTATTTTCTCTTCCATCCTCTCCACACACTCAATCAGCGCAGCCTTAATTTCGGGCTTATTTCGCATTACTAACTCAACCAACCTACTAATAAGCCTGCAATTTTCCATGTCTTCACTCTCAGCTACGACTTTATTAGCGATATCCGCCCCTCCCATAAGATCATATTCTCTATTTATTACATACTGAGTCAAGGATAGTTTTAAAACCAAATTTGATTGCACCCGTTGCACCCCAAGGCCTTTCGCAACAATCTTTACTGCACTTTCAAATTTATCAGTTGCAAGTTCCACTTGTAATCGTTCTGCATAATTTTGCATATTATTATCAAACAACTGCGAACTAAGCATTTCCCTAAGATGCACATAAACCTTTTTACAATTATCCTCATCCTCATTACACGCCTCAACAAACTCGTCAATCGCTCTTTCACACAGCTCCCTCTTAGTTATTATCGGTTCAAACCTCTCAATAAGCCCCATCAAGCTCAATAAATCCTTAGTATTTAATATATTAACTTTAAAAAGTTCCATGATGCCTACTCCCTATTCATATATTTATATAAAATCTATCACCATACATAGCATATCACATCGAATCAGCCTTGTCAATAGTGTGCAAGTCCACAAATCGTCACATTTAGCAATTACATACATACTATTTCTCTATTTTCCTCGCAACCACATTAGTTCCATTGACCGGTTTCCATGCCACGATGCTATCCAGTGTATAATGCCCGCCAATCCCATCATAAAAAGAACCTCGCGAGTCTGTACTTCTCCCTCTCAAACTATCATCCCAAACTCCTAGCATCACTCTTCCCTTTTCATCAATAGTTATACATTGTTCATACGGCATCGGAACAACTCCATCTTTAACAAAAAAGAAACCGGAAAATGAAATTTCAAAATCTTCATTCTTAGATGCCAAATACTCTTCTCTCTTACTATGAACCCTCTCACATTCTTCGTCATAATTATCCTCATCGTAATTGTAGTTAATATTGTTAACCATACTTTTCTTCCTCCGTCTTATCTTTAATATTCCAATACCATCTCCAACTCCTTCACCCCATGAGCATCCAGCCCCACGACAACCTCCGCTGCATCCGGCACCAACTCCCAAAACTGGGGCCAGTACTGTCTCTTTCTTTTCATAGAAGAAAGATTTCTCTCAAGTGGAATCTTCCGGTCCATAGCAACATTTATAATATCAAGGGACAACTTGGTCATGTTTTCATCCCATTCCTTGTGTCTTCTAAATATCCTGTCAGGGTGTGCGAGCACGCTGAAATATCCTGTATTCATGCCCTCTATCATGGCTTGTGCAAGGCCATATTCTTCATTTTCCTTAGACTTCAAGTCAAAACTGTAACCACCGTCCGCAAGCTCATACATATGCTGTCCTAATATGAGGATGTCTAGCTTTCCGGACTCCTTCAGCCATTTATAATAATCCTTAAAACTTGGCAAGTACTCGATTTCCAGTCCGATGCCTACATCGATAATATCTTGGTAACGCTTTCTTAGTTCCGATAACGTGTCCACATACTCTGTAAGCTCCTCCATATCCATTCTGTTGCCAAATGGATTGCCGGGAAATGGGGCATGATCAGTAAATGTTATTTTCTCAGCGCCCAGCTCTACAGCACGTTTTATATAAAGCTCGTCCGCCTCGTCCTTGGCATGCTTGCATCTGTATGTGTGTATATGAAATAATTCCTTCATGTCTGGTCTCCTTCGTTTGCACAATTAATTTCTATTGAAAATTTAGTCACCATTGCGACTCTTTTTTCAATAAGATTAACATTTTTTTAGCCATTATTCAATTATCTCCCTCTAAACACAACAAACATCAAACAATCGCCCATATCACAGCCATGAGGGTAACCTAAGGATAATCAGATAACTCCAAACCTTTTCCATGGATTTCGGCTTTGCACTCGCTTGAATGCAAGCTTGCAGGAAATTGACGGTTGAAGAGTGACCGTTCAGATGGATTCACAGTTCACCGTTCACAGTTGATGGTTTACAGTTTAAAAAGCACGTTCAGATGAATACACATTTGATCCGTGGGGTGCAACCCACTCTTTTAAACATACCTACTGTTTTGTTGTTGGAACGTTTAACCTCCGTTCCGGAGGATCTGAATTAAAGGTTTTCGTGATACAGGCGATGCCTGAATTAATATTAATTTGCTTAGTCTGTGATTGTTATAAATGTTGTGGCATTGGATACCTTTATCTGAGTCTCCAGTTCTGCAAGAAGCTTGTCCCTGCGCTCCGTAAGCTCAGCGATTTTGTCCTTTATGCCAAGCGGATCCGCAAGCTCCATAGTATTCTCTTTAACATAGCTTTCCACCACTTCAAGAGGTTTGTCCTCTCTCACCTTGGTTTCTCTGCCAAGGATGCTAAGACGCATTTCCTCCGCTGTATCAGCAAGAGCCTGATTCTTATGCTCCGCTGTACCTACACAGTCGTTGTAAGTGCGCTTCATTCGAATAAGAAGACTTGTTTCAAAGTCTGCCTTACCGCCGAATTTGGCATCGCCCTTCATACGGTTGCGCAGTGTGATAGCACCCGCCACGGAATATTTTCCATAGGAAGTTTCGATATATGTATTAGCATTGGACTCCACAATTGCAGCCTCCAACTTGTTGTATCTCTCAATCAAGTCTGTAATCTGCTGATATGCAGCCTTTGCCTCCTTATCGAACTCTTCCTTGGTGATTCTGCGGTTATACACCTTCTCCTCATTGCGCTTTGCAACATCGGCAAACACCGCACCGTCGATTTTATCGTTGATTTTCTTCATAAGCAGATCTCTCTCATCAAGAGCCTGTGTCACTAACATTTTAACTTCTGCCATAGCTTTCTCCTCCCAAGCATTCGCTTTTCGCATATGCCTTTAAACTCGCATTTGCTTTCTAATTCACATTCACTTGTTGTTTGTTACAAATGTGATTATAGAGGAGACTGCTATTATTAACAATCAACCTGTGGTTGAGAACGGTTTGCATTTTGTTTAAGCACATCAGATTCCAATGAACCCACCATATCTACAGGAACGCTGCAATTTTTTCTTCAAGTTTATCACCCGTTACCGGCTTTGACAGATAGCCCGCAAAGCCTTCCTTTAAGTATTCTTCTTCAATACCTGCGATGGCATTGGCCGTAAGCGCGATGACAGGTGTATTCACATTCGGATTAGTACTGTCATCCCGAATCATATGAAATGTCTTAACACCGTCCGGCTCCGGCATCATATGATCCATGAGTATAACATCATACTTTTTATGCTTAGTCATCTCAAAACTTTCCAATCCTCCCGACGCAAAATCCAGCTGAATCTCCGTACGTTTAAGAAGTCCTTTTACCACCATAAGATTCATCTTGTTGTCATCCACCACAAGCACTTTTGCATCAGGCGCATAAAGATAATTACGATCTTTGCTTTCCTCACTATCCTTATGCTTACATGCATCCTCAAATCTTCCAATGGCAGTCTTGTCTATAACTGCCTGCGGAATCTTTACCTTAAAGCAACTGCCTACGCCATACTCACTTTCAACAGTTATTTCACCATTCATATTGTCCACAAGCTGTTTAGTGATGTTAAGCCCAAGACCCGTTCCTTGTATATAACGATTCTTCTCCAGTTCAAGACGCTTGAAGCTGTCAAACAATTTACTTATATCTTCTTTCTTAATACCTATTCCGGTATCTTTAACCGAAAGCTCCAGGCAAAAGGCATCATTATCATATACGCCCTTTGCAACAAATGTAACAGTGCCCTTCTCTGTATACTTGGCCGCATTAGATAACAGATTATTAAGAATCTGCTTTACTCGGATTTCATCACCTTTTAAGATACGTGGCAGGCTTTCATCAACTTCTAAATTAAACTTAAGCCCCTTTTCTTTTAAACGTGGTGTAATGCCAAGTATTACATCGTTTAACATATTGGCTGTACGATAGTCATTGTCAACAAGCTGCAACTTGCCCGCCTCTATCTTGGAGAAATCAAGAACATCATTAATAATACCCAGCAACATATGACTGGCACTTTTGATATTGTGTGCATATTCTGCAATATCTTCATCTTTATTCTCTCTTAATATCATCTCATTCATACCGATTACAGTATTAATCGGTGTACGAATCTCGTGGGACATACTTGCAAGGAATTTCGCCTTGGACTGACTGTCTGCTATAGCTTTCTGCTTTTCCTTTTCATACTCTAACATGTCTTTGATTGAATCATACAAAGAATCAATAGCTGTAGCTATCTGACCTATTTCACTTTCGCCATTAATATAACGGTCAAGCTTGTGTTGCTTCTCAAGCTTTAATTCTTTTAACTGAACAATGGATTTCTCCACATATTCAAGCGGTCTTGTACTTATACGTATAAACAGCCACGATAATACACCTATAACAATATCTGATATAATGCAAAGCATCCCCAAAAGCTTCATGTTGGCTTCTATATCCGCGTATATGTTCTTTTCACTGTTACAAGTCACAACCGCCCAACCATACTCCGGAAGATATCTGTATGATGCTATTGAACGTCCTTCCTTCTGGTCTGTATATTCTTTGGTGCCATTTGGCACACTGTTATCTTCTCTTAATGCACTGCTAATAGAAAGCAGCATGTCATCTTCAATGGACATAGCCATATGCTCTTTATTCTGTGAAAATATGTACTTATCCGATAATACATTTATCATATAATGCTGTGTTTTACCATCTTTACTAGCATTCAGTAACTCATCAAGCTGTTCCGCAAATGGACCACCACCCACGTAACCTACTATAGTTTTGCCATCATCATCAAACACAGGACAATACAAGGACAGAACAAGCTTGCCCGACGCAGGAGACACTATCATACCCGCATTGTACAGGCCATTTCTTGAAGTCATGGCATCCTGCAGCTGCTTAAGATACGCAGGGTCTGTTCGCGTAATCATACCCACATGCTCCCTGTTGGAATGCGCAATAACATGGGTGTTCCACTCACCTATATAAAGTCCCTCCCAATTATCAAGTCTGGCATAATACTTTTCCGTATATTCCTGAGCCTGCCTTTTCTTCTCCTCATTGTCAGGTTCTTTTAAAAACTCTTTAATTATCTGCTCATCACTGTATGCTACAAGCATTTCTTCCTGATGATGTATATACTCTTCTATGATACCCGTTTCCATCTTTAATATAGTTTGCAGGTTCTCTATCTCCGACTGTTTCATTGAAGAGGTCATGGTTGAACTCGCAAATACATATAGTAATGAAAGGCATACCGTATTAACTATCAATATAACAAGTGTAATGATAGTTCGCATCTTTATGTTTCTCATAACGCCCCTCCTCTCCCCCCCCTTACAGGGTGTAGAATAAAGCGTCCGTCCTCGGACGCTTACTCGCGAGCGGTATTGCAGAGCAATTAACTTCCTTTTCTGCCAGCTGCATTGTCTACAATATCCAGCCTTATAATACTCTTTAGTTATTTCACACGATACTTATTAGTATATTAGATATATTATACCATATGTTATATCAAAATGCACGCATTTCTTATCTTCGCGCACCATTTGTACATCATCGTATTTTCCATCACATAAAAAATCCGGAAGTCGACCATACAGTCAACTCCCGGACTAATCATTTTATTAAACCCATTAAAACCCCTGACAGATTACACCATCGGTGCATCTTCCGCTTTTTCATAAGCATCAAGAACTATTGCCTGCAATCTGTCACGCGTATCCGTATTAATAGGATGTGCAATGTCACGATACTCGCCATCTGTTGAACGACGGCTTGGCATAGCAATGAATAAGCCTTTTTCGCCTTCAATTACCTTAATATCATGTACAACGAACTCATCATCAATAGTAATTGAAACGACTGCCTTCATCTTGCCTTCTTTAGCAATCTTTCTTACTCGTACATCTGTAATATTCATAAGCATACCCCTCCTTGCTTAGTAGTAAAGTGGATTGTTCTCTGTAACAATCATAGGTGAACCTTCTCCTACATATCTTGTATTGGCCTTGATTGTGCTGCCACTTTCTACAATGCAGTTCTCAATGTAAGAATTGTCACCGATGTAAGCATCATTAAGAATAATTGAATTCTTAATTACACAATTATTACCAACATAAATCTTCTTAAAGAGAATAGAATTCTCTACCGTACCGTTAACGATACAACCACTTGACACAAGGCTGTTCTTCACATCAGAACCACAATTATACTTAGCTGGTGGAGAATCATCCACCTTAGTATAGATTTCAGGATACTGATTGAAGAAGTAATCTCTGACCTCTCTGTTCAGGAAGTCCATATTAGTCTTGTAATATGACTCAACTGTAGAGATATTGCTCCAATAGCTTTCCAACTTGTAAGCATAAATCTTCTTGATATTCTTGTAACGCATCAGGATATCTCTTACAAAATCATGACGATCTTCTTCTGCAGCCTTCTCGATTAACTCAATAAGTAATCTTCTTCTTATGATGTAGATACCGGTTGAAACTGTTGAAAGGTTAGTCTCAAGTGGCTTCTCATCGATTTCTGTAATTCTGCCTTCCTCTGTCATGGAAACAACGCCAAATCTGTTGATTTCACTCTTGTCCTCCATCTTCTTAACCACAACTGTAATATCGGCCTTCTTCTCAATATGATACTCAAGCACTTTGTTGTAATCAAGCTTGTATACACCATCGCCTGATGCAATAACTACATATGGCTCATGGCTTGACTTAAGGAAATGTAAATTCTGATAAAGTGAATCTGCTGTAC
Source organism: Lachnospira sp. (assembly GCA_017397445.1). GTDB lineage: Bacteria > Bacillota > Clostridia > Lachnospirales > Lachnospiraceae > Lachnospira. Next base: position 11,766 of record JAFQIQ010000268.1, on the reverse strand, counting down.
CTCTGTACCAATAACTGCTGTCTGCTGTTATGGTTGGTGTGAATACAAACAATCCACCCTGCTTTCTACCAAAATCCCACCACTTAGACGAACTTAGATGTTCATTAAGTGAACGGGCATTGTACTGTGTAATAACAGCAACCTTCTGAATTCTCGAATTAGACATATTGCTAAGTGAGAAATCAATACTTCTGTAACTTCCTGCAACCGGCATAGCTGCAATCGCACGCTTGTTAGACAACTCTTTCATCATCTTGTTGTTACCGCCGGCTAAAATAATACCTATTGCTTTCATACGTTGTCACCTGCCTTAATTATTACTCCGCCGCTTACAAGCATGCCATTCTCATAGTCATCTGCTGTTGTCTCACCTGAGATAGCAGTGTTCTTACCAATCTTAACTCCATCAGGAACTACTGAACACTCCCCGATAGTAACAAGACCTGAATTATAAATTGCAGGTTTGAATACATTATCAGCTTCATCTCCGACACCAAGCTCAACATTGTCACCAATTGTAACTTCTTCTGCAATAATCGCCTTATTGATAATTGTATTCTTACCAACCTTTGTATCCTGCATAATAATAGAGTCACGAACAACTGTACCTTCCTCAATTACAACGCCGGAACCGATTACTGAGTTGTAAACCTTACCGTAGATTTCTGAACCGTCACCGATAATACTCTTCTCAATATATGCATCTGCCGATACATACTGTGGTGGAATAGCATCTGTCTTTGTGTAAATCTTCCAGAACTCTTCATAAAGGTTGAATACAGGAATAATATCGATAAGTTCCATATTAGCCTCCCAATATGAACTTAAAGTACCAACATCCTTCCAATATCCGTTGTACTCATAAGCAAAAAGTCTCTTATTCTGCTCAAAGCAGTAAGGAATAACATGCTTACCAAAGTCGCACTCCTGCTGGTCTTTCAGCTTAATAAGTGCGTCTCTTAATACCTTCCAGCTGAATATGTAAATACCCATAGATGCAAGGTTACTTCTTGGATTCGCAGGTTTCTCCTCGAACTCTGTGATTCTGTTATCACCATCTGTGATAACAATACCAAATCTGCTTGCCTCCTCAATAGGAACAGGCATAGCAGCAATAGTAATATCCGCATTATTAGCCTTATGATAATCAAGCATAATCTTGTAGTCCATCTTATAGATGTGGTCACCTGACAAGATTAAAACATAATCCGGATTATACTGCTCCATATACTCAAGGTTCTGGTATATGGCATTAGCAGTACCTGTGTACCACTCACTATTAGTACTCTTCTCATATGGTGGAAGTACTGTTACACCACCAACGTTACGGTCAAGATCCCAAGGAATACCGATACCGATATGAGTGTTAAGTCTGAGTGGCTGATACTGTGTCAATACACCGACCGTATCAATACCTGAATTAATACAGTTACTTAATGGGAAGTCGATAATACGATACTTTCCTCCAAACGCTACTGCGGGTTTGGCAACCTTTGATGTTAAAACACCGAGTCTGCTGCCCTGACCGCCTGCCAACAACATGGCAATCATTTCTTTTTTAATCATGCTCTCACCTCTGATGTTAAAATTACCTGTTTAAAGTTAAGAAAATTATAACACATAATTGCGAATAAGTAAAAAGAATTTTTAATTTTTTTAGTATTTTCTCGTACTTTTTGTCAACAATTTCTTGTACACTTTGCACAATCCAAATACATTTTTACCAATATATGACAATTTTCTGACTATATTTGGTGTAAAATATTTTTTCATCACTACGGATTGTGCTTTTTTATGAAATACTATTTGAAAATTTTTTCATTATGATTATAATAAGTATGTATTATTTCATATTATATTTCATAAAATGTATCTTCAATGGAGGATTTATGTATAAAGTAGATTTTAATAAGCCTATACACGTCCACTTTATCGGTATAGGCGGAATCAGTATGAGTGGTCTTGCCCACATACTTTTGAATCAGAAGTTTACGGTATCCGGTTCTGATAATTCCGAGACTCCCCTTATTAACGAACTTTCAGACGCTGGTTGCAGAATTTACATCGGTCAGAAAGCCGAGAACATTACAGCGGATATTGACTTGATAGTGTATACCGCTGCCATATCAGAAAACAATCCTGAATATGTAGCAAGTGTTAATTCCGGCATACCTATGCTTACCCGTGCGGAGCTCCTCGGTCAGATTATGACAAACTACCGCGTTGCCATTAATGTTGCCGGAACTCATGGAAAAACCACAACAACTTCTATGGTTACGGAAGTCCTTATGGAAGGCCAATGCGACCCAACAATCTCCGTGGGTGGAATTCTTGCAAGCATCGGTGGCAACATACGTATTGGCAACTCAGATATATTTGTTACGGAAGCCTGTGAATACACCAACAGTTTTCTGTCGTTCTTCCCAACAATTAACATTATTCTTAATGTTAAGGAAGACCACATGGACTTTTTCAAGGATATCGATGACATCAGACATTCCTTTAAGCTCTTCACGGAAAAGCTTCCAAAAGACGGTACACTTATTATAAACACTGATATCGAGAATTATGAGTACTTTTACAGGGACACTGACTGCGAGGTAATCACTGTGGGCTCTGACCCTGAAATCAGTATGTACAGTGCTGCCGATATTATTTACGATGATTTGGGATGCTGCTCATATACACTACTTATTAATAAGAAAGAATCCGGTACAGTTAATCTAAATGTTCCGGGTATCCACAATGTATACAACTCCCTCGCTGCAATTGCAGCCGGTATAAAGACAGGTGTAGATTTGGCAACTGCCATTAAGGGTGTAGGTAACTTTAAGGGTACCGACCGCCGTTTCCAGAAAAAAGGAACCTTTAACGGTGTAACAGTTATTGATGACTATGCTCATCACCCTGATGAGATTGACGCAACTCTTGCTTCCGCTAAACATTACCCACACAACAATATCTGGTGCGTTTTCCAGCCTCATACATACACGAGAACCAAAGCATTTCTTGCAGATTTTGCGCACTCCTTATCTGCAGCAGATAAAATTGTTCTCGCTGACATATATGCAGCGCGTGAAACTGACACTTTGGGTATCAGTTCCAAGGATTTGCAGGAAGCTATTCAGGCTCTGGGTAAAGAATGTTTTTATTTAGAATCATTTGAGGCCATTGAAAAATTTTTACAAAAAAATTGTATCAACGGCGACTTGTTAATAACTATGGGGGCAGGAGATATTTTTAAGGTCGGAGAAAGCCTTGTTATTTCAGAATAATTTTATCATTACTTGTTTTTTAACAAAGTTATCCACATTATCCACAGGATTTTGTCTTATTATTAAGATTAATCCTGTGGATTTTTTGTTAAAAAAACAATCGTGTATACATTAGATTTTATGCCAAATCTTTCCCCTTTTAAAAAGTTGTCCACATTATCCACAATATTAACAGTGAATAACTCTAGCAGTGGTGCCTGTTTGCAATTTTTTTCGGTTATGTTATAATGTGCCTACGAAATGTTTTTGTTACAGATTGAGAGGTTTTTATTATGGGCAGATTAACTCTTTCAACTCAGTTCGGCAATATGGCAACTGAGATTTCCAACACGTTTATTGACAAGTATATGCCACTTGCCAATGGCGAATTTGTAAAGATATACGTATATTTGTTGCGCTGCGTGGCTGATAACCAGACCACAATTTCTGTTTCAGCACTGGCTGATTTTTTCAACCAGACCGAAGCCGATATTATACGCGCACTCAAGTACTGGGATAAAGCCGGTGCAATTTCACTTGTATTTAACAAAAGGGATGATGGCACTGATGATAACACATTTTCCGGAATAACATTCTGCGACCTGAATGCAGGCAACACATCCAAAGACAAGTCTGTAGACTATGCTACAGTGACACAGGATGTACTTACTCCGGTCACTGTTGAAGCCGATGCGTCGCCTTCATCTGCTGTGATGGCTGTTGACAATTCCGTACGCAATAGCGGTGGCAAACAGCATTTTACAACCGCAGGCAACACATTACAGAACATATCAACTACTGATATACAGACGGCATATCCGCCTTCTAAGCTCAAACCATTGACAAAGAACGAAGATTTCAGTATGTTAATTTATGCAGTCAGCGCTTATCTGGGGGGAGAACTGAGCCCTTCCGAGACTTCATCCATTGCATACTTTTATGACACTCTGCACTTCCCTGCAGACCTTATTGATTACCTTGTGGAATATTGCGTAAGTCGCGGCAAGAAAAGTATGCGTTACATAGAAAAAGTTGCTCTTTCCTGGGCAGAATCCGGAATTAAGACTGTTGGAGAAGCTAAAGCTGAAACAGCCAACTACAACGAAGCTACATATTCCGTACTGAACGCTTTTGGTATAACAGGACGCGCTGCCGGAAAAGTCGAGAGAGACTTTATTAATAAGTGGACTGATGTGTACTGCTTCAACAGCGATATTATCGTCGAAGCATGCAATCGTACATTGCGTACCACTCATCAGCCAAGCTTTGAGTATGCAGATTCCATCCTTAGCAAATGGCAGGCAGCCAATGTTAAGACAACCGAAGATATAAAGCGGATGGATATTGAGTTTGAGCAGAATCAGCAGAGCCGCTTTGTTAAACGCAGCACAAGTTACAACAATTTTGTCAGCAATACAGGCAACAATCAGGGACGCACACCGAAATCCTCTAACCGATTTAATAATTTCCATCAAAGAAATACAGATATTGACGGACTTGAAAGTGCATTGCTCAGCAATAATTAATTATCACCGGCACGTTCGAATGAACACCCGCTGACTACAGAAAGGGGACATTATGCCACTTACTAACACTCAACACAACTCGATTATGAGAGTTTATGACAATATAAGAACAGGCAATCAGCATATTCTTGACACACGTATTGAAGAGGTTTATTCATTGTGTCCTGAGTTTAAAGACGTTGAGGATGAAATCATCGAGGTTTCCATGTCCGCTGCCGTTGCAAGAATAGGTAAATCTTCCGAGTGCGTTGATTACACAGCAAAACTCGAGGAACTTTCCAATCGTCGCACAAAGCTTTTGGCCTCTATAGGAAAACCCGCTGATTACCTTGACCCGATATACACTTGTCCTACCTGCAGAGATACAGGCTATTTTGACCACACACGTTGTGAATGTTTCAAGAAGAAAGCCGTAGACCTGGTTTATAGTGATTCTAATTTAAAGAACATCACTGACAGTGAGAATTTTGATACATTTTCATATGAATGGTATGACAACTCTACCGTTGACCCTACAACTAATCGCACACCTTATAATAATATGCAGCAGGTAGTATCCATATGCAAAGATTTTGTTACGAAATTCGACTCGGAGTTTTCTAACCTTTTACTTTTCGGTGATACCGGTGTGGGAAAAACATTTCTCTCAAACTGTATTGCCAGGGAATTGTTAGATACATCCCATAGTGTTATTTATCTCACTGCCATAGAACTGTTTAAAAAATTCGAGCAGCAGGACTTTAACAAAAGTTATAAGGACAGTGATGCAGACAGCGATTATATTCTTGATTGCGACTTGCTTATTATTGATGATTTAGGAACAGAAGTTGGCAATACTTATACTAACTCCAAATTGTTCTATGTCATTAATGAACGAATACTTAGACAGAAAAGTGTTATTATTTCAACCAACCTGTGTCTTTCCGATATAAGAGACGTATATTCGGAGCGTATTTTCTCACGAATAACCAACTCTTACAAAATTCTTAAACTCTTTGGAAATGACATAAGAATTATGAAACGCACAAAACGTTAAACTAATTTCCAATTTTTAGGTTGACTTATTGCTAATTTATGATTATATTTTTAATTGGTCGCAAGTTCAGGCGAACTTACATATGACCATGATAACTAATATAATATTTTATTATTTACATTTATGGAGGATTTTTTTATGCCTAGAGACGAACGTCACACTGCTACAATACCTTATGGTTCATTGGGTATTATCCCTCTCGCAAGTTGTGCTAAGATGGGTGAGAAAGTTGACAAATTCCTTGTTGACTGGAGAGAGGAGCGCGACCATGAAAGCGAAGGCACATTAGCTTTCAATGGTTATAAGAGAGATTCTTATATCTTAGATGCAAAAACACCTAGATTTGGTTCTGGTGAAGGTAAGGGCGTTCTTAACGATTCAGTTCGTGGAACTGACTTATATATTATGGTTGATGTATGTAACTATAGCCTTGAGTACTCTCTTTGCGGTTATAAGAATCATATGTCACCTGACGATCACTATGCTGATCTTAAAAGAGTTATTGCTGCTGCCGGTGGTAAGGCTAGAAGAATTACTGTAATTATGCCATTCCTTTACGAAAGCAGACAGCACAAGAGAACCGGACGTGAGTCTTTGGACTGTGCATTTGCTTTACAGGAGCTTGCAGATATGGGTGTTGAGAACATCATCACTTTCGATGCTCATGACCCAAGAGTTCAGAACGCTATTCCACTTAAGGGATTTGAGTCAGTATCTTGTACTTATCAGTTCATTAAGTACTTGTTACTTGGCGTAGATGATTTACACATTGACAGCGATCATATGATGGTTATCAGCCCGGACGAAGGCGGTATGGGACGTGCTATCTACTTCGCTAACGTACTCGGTCTTGATATGGGTATGTTCTACAAGAGACGTGATTACACAAAGATCGTTAACGGACGTAACCCAATTGTTGCTCACGAGTTCCTCGGAACTAATGTTGAAGGCAAGGATGTTATCATCATCGATGATATGATTTCTTCTGGCGAAAGTATGATTGACGTTGCTACAGAGCTTAAGAGACGCAAGGCTAAGAGAGTATTCTGTGCTACAACCTTCGGTCTTTTCACAAACGGTTTCAAGAAATTTGATGAAGCTTACGAGAAGGGACTCATTGACAGAATTCTTACAACTAACCTTATTTACCAGCCGGAAGAACTTCTTTCAAAGCCTTGGTACATCAATGTTGATATGAGTAAGTATATGGCTCTCCTTATCGACACATTGAACCACGACTCATCAATCAGCTCACTTCTCAACCCTGTTGAAAGAATTCATAAGGTTGTTAAGGATTACAACGAGCGCCATTATGGAAAGTAATTAATTGCAAGGGCTGTCCATACAGCACCTCGAATTTAATTTATCATTAATAACAAACGAGGCTATTGTAGGTGTAATGCACCACACAACAGCCTCGTTTATTTATTCATATTAGTCATCGGGTGCTCATTCTTTATCCCGCATCCCATTCTCCGGACACATTTCCTGCATTAGAATCTCCGCCGCTTACGTTACCGGCATTCCAGTCTCCACCGCTTACATTGCCTGCGTTCCAGTCCCCACCGGATACATTACCGGCATTAGAGTCCCCGCCGCTTACATTACCTGCGTTCCACTCACCCGTCGGCTTTGTAACACCATTTGCATGGTTTCCACCATTGTAATCAGGATCAACATGATTTTCATATGTAGGAATCTCATGAGACTCCTGCTCCGGTGCAGTTATCTCTCCCGATTCCATCTCTTCCTGCCCTGCAGTCACGGTTTCTTTTTCCACGGTTTCACCATCGATTTTTCCTATATAAGAAGGAAAACTCATTGTAGGCTTACCATTATGTGCCTTAGCCATAAATGTTTTATATATTCCGGAAACTGCATTCATATCCGTAATACTCTGGGGATAATCATACCCCATCCACACTGCTGTAGTATAATAAGTACTGTAACCACAGAACCACTTATCGTATTGGTTATCTGTAGAGCCTGATTTGGCTCCCATAACAACACCATCAACAGCACCTACATGCCCTGTTCCGTTTGGTTCCATGGCAGTCTGAAGCATATCCGTCATCATTCTGCTGGCATTAGTATCATATACCCTGACTCCTCTGTTTCCTTCGTTAACAACTTCATTTCCCATAGAGTCTATAATCTTAACAACACATGTGGCCCTGCGGTATATACCATCATTGGCAAGGGTGGCAAAGCCTCCTGCCATCTCTTCCGTTGTTACACCATGTGTAAGTCCTCCAATAGAACCTGCCACATTGTCAGTGTCTACCCAGACCTTCTTAAATCCCATCTGTTGCAAGAATCCTATTCCTACTTTAGGCGTAAGTTCCTTATAAATCTCCCAGGTCATTGTATTTTTAGATTTCTTCACTGCATATCGCAAAGTAATCCAGCCGTCATATATTTTCGTATCATTATCAGGCCCCCCCGGAACCTTTACATCATTAACCATTGTATCCGGCGTGTTACCCAACTGAAGGTATGGTGTAAACACTGACAAAGGTTTTATAGCACTGCCGGGCTGCCTGTGACTCTGATACGCTCTGTTCAAACCATATATATTAGCACCCTCCTGAGATCTTGAGCCCACAATAGCAACCACATTGCCGGTGTTATTATCAATACAGGTAGCAGCTCCCTGCAATGCATACACTCCGTCCTTAGAAAGTGTCGTATCATAAGAAAGTGTAGTATCCACAGAGTTCTGCAACGCATTTTGCAACTCCATATCAATGGATGTATACACCGTATAACCACCTGACAGTAACTGCTGCTGACATCTTGTGTAATAAATATCATACAACTCATCATAGCCCTTATAATCTTCCTGAGATGCAAAATTATATCTGAAAGAAAAACCAGCCTCAACCATAAGACTTTCTGTTGCACAATGTCTTACATATGTAACAACAGAACCGTTAAGGGCTACTGTCTGCTGCGGATTAAGAACTATCTTTTCCGCTTTTGCCATCTCATATTCCACCAAAGATATGCTATTTTCTTTGTACATCTGCTCCAGAATCAAGTCTCTTCTTGCAAGTACATTATCAAACTTCTTCAGCGGATTGTATTTGGTAGGATTGTTAGGTATTGCCGCAATAAATGCCTGTTCAGATATGGACAACTCGCTTGCAGACTTGCTAAAATATCCTTTCGCTGCAGACTCAACTCCATAATATCCGTTACCAAAGTATATATTATTGAGATAATACTCAAGTATATCTTCCTTGTCATACATTTTTTCAAGTTCCCAGGCAATAAACATTTCTTCAATCTTACGTTGCCATGTAACCTCGTGACTTAAGAAAATGTTACGGGACAACTGCTGTGTTATGGTACTGGCTCCCTGAACAATCCTGTCACTCTGCTGGTTTGCAATAGCCGCCCTGATAATAGCCTTCAAATCAATTCCCGAATGAGCGTAGAAATCCCTGTCTTCCATAATTATGAAAGCATACTTCAAAGAGACAGGGATATTCTCTGTCTCTAAGTAGTATAAATCCTTTTCACTTTTAATCTTACACAGTTCATTGCCTTCATCATCATAAGCCAGAGTGGTCTTTGAATTCTTAAAAATGCTTTCGTCACTGTCAGCAACTTTTTGCTTAGCACTTTTATACAGATTCCAAACAGCTGTTGCTTTAGGCGCTACATATATGCAGCCTGCCAACAACGCCACTGCCAGAATTATGATAACTGCCCATCTAATCTTCTTTGCCATAACAACTCCATATACAGATGCACAACTATTTTTTATAATATGTGGCAAATGTATTGCCCGCTTGCGAAAACAAAGTAATAGCATCACTGTTAGAAACTGTGACACTCTTACCGGTCATAACATTAAGGTATGTGACCTCCTTAGTTGTATATCCGGTTATAATCACATATCCGTTAGGTGTGTCCGCAACAACAGGACAACCAAGTCCCACAAACGGCAACACATACTCAACTGTAACACTATTAATAGCGAGCCACTCTACATTTTCACCTGTAGCAAAATCCTTTACAATCTTTTTTGCCATATCGTAGGACTGCTCCCTACTACAACCCGCAGATGCAAGTCCTGATATAGAATACTGCGCCGCCTTAAATCTCTTCCACACAAGATTGTACTCACTGTCATATACACGGCCATACTGAAGCTGAGCTTCATTAATAGCATCTTCTATTGTATCATAAGTAGAAATATAACTTCCATACCCGCGTATATAAAACTTATCCGTGCTTACAACCTTGCCCGGTAAAACATATGGCTCTTCAGTCACTTTGTAATCTACATTTAATACATTTCTTAAGGAAGCATCTGAACCACCGTTGTAATCTCCCGCTAATTCCAAAACCACCTGCTTCTTTCTGCCCGCAGTGGTTATGGTAGAAACCGTAAGCTCATCAAACTCAACATTTTCATTTCTGTTGATAAGCTGATCAATAGAAGCACTCACCCAGTGCCCCGCCTCATCTTTTCTTACTCTGTCAAGATTAACTCTATAATCCTGCACAGATGCCTTAGTTATATAATAACCTTCAGTCTGATAACTGCGGATTTCCTGAAACTCTGAATCCATAAGACTTAACTTATACATAGCATAGCTCACACTTCCGTCTTTACTGACTATGACATCGTCCTTGTTTGCATAACCGTATATAAAATCATTCTCTATAAATCCAAGGACCTTTACTACCTGCCCCTCTTCAGCATTAATATAATAATCCTTACCCGTCTCTATATTAAATACGCGTACGCTTTCAGCTCCGGTCTCTCCGCCTCCCACATGGTAAGCAAGAACCTTCTCATTCTCGGACACACTGTAAGTTCCCTTTATCAGTCCCTTGGCCTCTGTCATAGTTTCCTTACTTTCAAGGTCTATCAGATACAATGTATCATCAATCTTAATATACAAAGAGTTCGACGCAGTGACATGCGCAATCTCACCAATACTGTTACAAAGCACCTCTGCCGAAACATCCATTGGAATATACAGTTTCTCCGTAACATCATTAGACGCATAATTATATCTGAATAGAGACACACCTACCTGACCTTCATGCTCACCACGGTTCATATATCCATACACCAAGAAGTATCCGCTTCCATCCTCATCTACGGACATAATCTTAATATCATGGTCATCATATCGCTCCCTGACATTATCACTGTCCGCAGACTCAAAGGCAAACACCTTTGAATACACATGTTCAGTTTTATCAAAGCACCATAAAGAGCCACTGTTTACAAAATACACAAAATTATTCTTAGCATCTGCCATGGCGTGTGCTTCCACTTTCGGCGCAATTCCAAGATTAACTTTACCTGTAGATATAAGGTCCGATTTACCATCAAACACTTGCGTCATCTGCCTGTCATAGTTCAAAAGATAGAATCTTGCAGATGTCTGGCGCACTCTGTAAAACTCATGCACCACAAATGTATCAAAGCTTCCATTGGTATTCTCCACACCCACAGTGTAATCCAACGCTACAACTGCAACTTCTTCGTCAACCATATACACTGACGGAACAATATTGCTTTCCACAAAAGGCTTTAAATCTCCCCAGCCTACCATGGCTTTAGAGTTAGTAATATCAACCTTTCCATAATTAGTATTATCCGCATTCTTGCTGGTTTCAAGGTTCCCTGCAATCTCGGAAAGTCTTTTTTCATCCAAAGTACACGCATTAAAATTAAGTACATAATTAATCTTATCTGAAAGCTTAAATCCGGTATCCTTCATAAAAGCAGTATAATAACTTACCGCCTCATGCTTATCTGTCTTTAACACTATTTCAAGATAGTACTCTTCATCTTCCCGGATAAGATTCTTTATGTTTAATATTGCATATGCCCTGTTATCTTTTAACTCAAACTCTTCCACCACTGTATTCTCAATAAGTGAATAGTCCGATTTTGCTCTAATCTTATAAGAAATCTCCT
>JAFQIQ010000267.1 GCA_017397445.1 Lachnospira sp. | reverse complement strand
ATGAGCTCCTGTCCTACCTTCAGAAAGCACAGGTGAATCTGCCGGTTCGACTGCCACCACCTTAACAGTTGGCTTCTTCTCCTTTAGATACGTTCCTGTTCCTGTAATAGTTCCACCTGTTCCTACACCTGCAACAAGTACATCAACCTCTCCATCGGTATCCTTATATATCTCCGGACCGGTAGTTCTATAATGAGCCTCCGCATTGGCCTTATTATCAAACTGCCCCGGAATCCATGCACCTTCCATCTCTGTAGCAAGCTCCTTCGCCTTCTCTATAGCACCTTTCATTCCTTTACTCCCCTCTGTCAGTACAATTTGTGCCCCATATGCTTTAAGAATATTGCGACGCTCAACACTCATAGTCTCAGGCATAACAAGTATTGCTCTATATCCTAGAGATGCCGCCAATGCCGCTATACCTATTCCTGTGTTTCCTGAAGTTGGCTCAATAATCACTGAACCTTCCTTCAACACTCCGTTAGCCTTAGCATTTTCAATCATAGAAAATGCAGCTCTATCCTTGACACTGCCTGATGGATTTAGGTACTCAAGCTTTACAAGCACCCTTGCCTTTGCACCGTGCGCTTCTGCAAGCTTGTTAACCTCAACCAGCGGTGTATTCCCTATCAATTCATTAATTCCTTTATATATTCTCGACATATACCCTCCTTACAACGCCTCAAACGCTTCCTTCAAATCCTCCAATATATCATCGATATGTTCCGTGCCTATAGAAAGTCGGATAGTATTAGGCTTTATGCCCTGCTCCAGCTTCTCTTCCTCACTGAGTTCCGCATGAGTTGTTGATGCCGGATGAATAACAAGGGATTTCACATCTGCCACATTCGCAAGAAGTGAAAACAGCTGCAAATTATCAATAAATTTCTTTGCATCTGCCTCGTCCCCCTTTATCTCAAATGTAAATATAGAACCACCGCCCTTTGGATAATACATTTTGTACAGCACCTGCTGTGTAACATCCTTAGAAACCGATGGATGATTCACCTTCTCCACCTTTGGGTGATTAGACAAAAACTCCACCACCTTCAACGCATTTTCCACATGTCTTTCAACTCTTAAGGATAAGGTCTCAAGCCCCTGCAAAAATACAAATGCATGAATAGGCGAAAGTGTTGCCCCCATATCCCTCAACAATATGGCACGAATTCTGGTTATATACGCAGCCGCTCCTGCCGCCTCAACAAAGCTGATGCCGTGATAACTTGGATTAGGCTCCGTAAACTGTGGAAATCTTCCGCTTGCCTTCCAGTCAAACTTTCCGGAATCCACAATCACTCCACCAATAGTAGTTCCATGTCCTCCTATAAATTTCGTCGCAGAATGAACCACCACGTCTGCACCGTATTCAATTGGTCTCACAAGATACGGCGTAGCAAATGTATTGTCCACCACAAGGGGCAGTCCATGCTTATGTGCCACCTCAGCAACAGCCTCTATATCCACAACCTCTGAATTAGGATTTCCCAAGGTTTCAATATAAACCGCCCTTGTACTGTCCCCTATGGCATCCTCAATCTCCTTTAAATCAAAGGGATTGACAAATGTAGTCTTAACCCCAAACTCCACCAATGTATGTGCCAATAAATTATATGTACCGCCGTAAATATTTTTTGCTGCTACTATATGCCCTCCGTTCCCAGCAAGATTCTGAACGGCATATGTAACCGCTGCAGCTCCTGAACTTACCGCAAGGGCGGCTACGCCGCCCTCCAATGCAGCCATTCTCTGTTCAAATACATCCTGCGTAGGATTAGTTAATCTTCCATAGATATTACCACCCTCTTTCAAGGCAAATCTGGCCTCCGCCTGAGCAGAATCCTTAAACACAAAGGATGTGCTTTGGTATATCGGCACAGCTCTCGCATCTGTTACCGGATCAGGTTTTTCCTGTCCCACATGCAACTGCAATGTTTCAAACTTAACATTTCTTTCCTTTAAACTCTTCATAATTATCCTCCATTCTTAAAGCCTCCGGCTTTCCCGTGTACTAGATTTCTTCGTCCTCTTCCAACTCCTCTATATCTCCAACCGGTTCTTTCAAACCTTCTATTACTATTCCCTTATTCTTGGCATAATCCCAAAGTGCCGCATGTATGGCTTCTTCTGCAAGAAGCGAACAGTGCACCTTTACCGGTGGCAATCCGTCCAACGCCTCCATAACCGCCTTATTAGTAACCTTCAATGCCTCCTGAACAGTTTTACCCTTAACCAGCTCCGTTGCCATACTGCTTGTAGCAACAGCCGCTCCACACCCGAATGTCTTAAACTTCACATCCTGAATTATACCTGCATCATCAACATCCAGATACATTCGCATAATATCGCCACATTTGGCATTGCCCACAGTTCCCACACCGCTGGCATTCTCTATCGTCCCCATATTGCGGGGATTGCTAAAATGGTCCATAACCTTTTCACTGTACATAACCTACGCCTCCTTATCATTGTTTCTTTCCATAAAGTCCTCATAGAGCGGTGACATTTCACGAAGTCTTGCAATTATAACTTTCAGCTTATCCACCACATAATCCAGTTCTTCCTTTGTAGTCTCTTCCGACATAGAAAGCCTTAACGACCCGTGTGCTATCTCGTGAGGAAGCCCTATTGCAAGAAGCACGTGGGACGGGTCAAGAGAACCGGATGTGCAAGCAGAGCCTGACGAAGCACATATCCCTGCACTGTCAAGCATCATAAGCATGGCCTCTCCCTCAATAAATCTAAAGCAAAAATGCACATTGCCAGGAAGTCTGTCTGACCTGTGTCCGTTAATCCTGCAGTAAGGAATCTCCTTTATCACTCTCTCTATAAGGTATTCTCTTAACTCTGCCTGCCTTCTCATATTATCTTCCATACACACCATAGCAAGTTCCGCGGCAGCTCCCATTCCTGCAATTCCCGTTACATTGTGTGTTCCCGCTCTCCTTCTGTTCTCCTGGGCACCTCCATGCATATATGCCCCGAGCTTAACTCCCTTTCTTACATAAAGAAATCCTACGCCCTTAGGCCCATGAAACTTGTGACCGCTTCCGCTAAGCAAATCAATGTTCATCGCATTTACATCAATAGGAATATGCCCACAGGCCTGCACCGCATCCGTATGAAAAAGTACTCCGTGCTTCCTTGCTAACCTACCAATCTCTGCAACCGGCTGAATAGTACCTATCTCGTTATTCGCCATCATAATACTGATAAGTATCGTATCTTCCCGAATAGCCTGCTCCAGCTCCTCCATCTTCACTACGCCATACTCATCCACACCTATATAAGTAATCTCAAATCCTTTCTTTTCAAGATACTTACAGGTATGCAGCACTGCGTGATGTTCTACAACCGACGTAATTATATGCTTTCCTTTCCCTGCATAACTTTCTGCCACACCTTTAATAGCCCAGTTGTCAGACTCTGTGCCGCCCGATGTAAAATACACCTCGTCCTTCCCCGCACCAATCAGCTGCTCGATCTGAGCTCTTGCCTTCCCAACTGCCTTACCCGCTCCTGATGCAAATGTATACACCGCCGCAGGATTTGCGTACTCCTCTCCAAAATACTCTTTCATCACTTCAAAAACTTCCGGTACAACTCTTGTTGTTGCCGCATTATCCAAATATATCATACAATCCCTACCTTTTTACTATGAATTATCTTTAAAATTATAAGTTAGAGAATCTGACCGTCTTTCTCTAACTTATATTATGTACTCAGGTGCCCCATCGTAATCACTACATTTTTGCTTTTCAATATCCAGCAAATCCTGCACCGTCGTATTGTCAATCACACTGTTGACCGCCTCATATATTCTCTTGTATATCTCAACTGTTGCACATCTGCTAGTTCTATCGCAGGGAAGTGCATTGTCACCAAGACATTCCACTGGCGCCAGCGAGCCCTCTATCGCCCTAAGCACCATACCAACAGAATATTCTTTAGGTTCTTTAACTAGCTGATAACCACCTTGTGCACCTCTGATACTTCTCACCAGACCCGCTTTATTTAGAACTGCAATAATCTGCTCCATATACTTCTCAGATATACACTGCTTCGCAGCAATCTCCTTGACCTTAACCGTCTCTCCCGGACGTCCGCCAAGCTCCATCATAATACGAAGTGCATATCTGCCCCTAGTCGAAATCGTCATAAGTAACCCTCCTTGAAGACATATTAAGGTCTACCCAAATGTCGTAGCACTTAGTCATCACCACACTTTATCCTGCCCCTAATACTCTTATAACACTTTATAAAATGGATGTCAATAATTATTTCATACATTTTTGGTAGGAATTGCAAAGAAATGCCTCAACGCACTTATTATATATTTTTTTCATTAACGCTTGCGTCAACTATACTCATATGATAATATATATCATATAATCAAATAGAAAGTGGATGCTTTTTTCCGATGTTATGCCCTCTAGTACATAATGGAGGGTGATGCCATGAACACAATGGAAGTCTTAACTTTATTGCTAGTAATATTTGCGGCACTGTCATTTTTAGACAATCATAACACAAAAAAGAAATAGGCATCCTCCAACCGACCAAAATTTAGGATACCTATTTCACAATAATATTCTACAACTGATGGCAATCGGAATTTGTGTCCGATAACCTTTCTGTTTTGATTATACACTAGGCCACTTGCTTTTGCAAGTGGTCTTTTTATATAATTACAATTATAACTATTCCCCCTTATAATACTCAGCCACAGCATTTTCATACACCTGCCACGTATTATCATCAAACAGAACCCACTTCACCATATCAAACTTGCCAGGATTCGCCTCTATAAAAGTTGCCACTGTCCTAACTGCAATCTCTGCAGCCCTATCCACCGGAAATCGATATATACCAGTCGCAATAGACGGAAATGCAATTGTGCGAATACCATTTTCAAGTGCCAGTTTCATAGAATTATAATAGCAACTCTCCAACAAACTCTCCTCATTCTTACTTCCGCCATTCCACACCGGTCCCACCGTATGAATTATATAATCACAAGCAAGATTATAGCCTTTTGTTATCTTAGCACATCCTGTCTTACATCCTCCCAACAGTCTGCACTCAAACAAAAGCTCTTTACCCGCAGCACGATGAATCGCACCATCAACACCACCACCTCCAAGCAAACTGGAATTCGCCGCATTGACAATAGCCTGTACGTCTGTGATTTTGGTGATATCACCTTTGGTTGTTTGTAAAATCATACACGAATACCTCACATTACTTTTTTATTTTTTTATCAAAACGCAATATTAACCCCATTAGGTTGCATTATTAACTCCGCCAAATCCTCGCAGGATACAGAGATTTCCGTGTTGCGCAAGTCATACAGTCTTGTCCCCAACACCTTAACGTTGCCACTTGTACCTACATTCAATATATTAATTATATGTGTCCTCTCTTGAAGTATCTTTTCTCTATAAAGAATCTGTACTAATTTAGGTGTACTAAATATACATATCTTCTTCCCCTGATATTGTGTTCTAGTATCTTTAAACAGTGTATCAATTCTGCCGCAAGCACCCTTATCATCTGTAATCACACAAAACTTGCCATCTTCCTCACCTGGCAGATTCGATAATATGTGCAAACAAATCCCCAACAGTTCTTCACCCAGATTATCTCCAGATTCTTTATTATTTCTAACTGTTTGAAAAAATCGATTATACACCCCCGAATTATCCAGATTTCGTTTCTTAACAACTTCGTTATGTATATTAGCATACTGTTCAAGAGTCTCTTTTATAGTACTAACCGGATTATTCACCATCCTTACTGCCCAACATAAATAACTATTAATCATCTCATTCGTAGCAAAGCACATACTCAAAACATAAAACAAGTCTTCTTCATATATAACCAATACTTTTATACCTAATTCATTAATCCGCTCAATATACTTCACATATTCCTGATTTATTATTCCACTGTTAGATGCCAGTTCCATTAATATACATCTTGTAATTATAATTATACCGCTCTGTGACTTTATGTATTTTAATATATATTCATTTTCTTCACTACCAAGATTAGCGTGTCTTCGAAAAGAACAGGCATCATAAAAATAGCACTTATTGCTTGTATATATCTGTTGTACAATTCTATCTCGTTCTGTTATGACATACGGAGTAATTTCCGACATATTATGCGGTCTATCTGTATAACCTTCCGCCATCTTCTAGTCCCCCTTTATCTCTGAATAAAGCTTTCTCATATTCTGAATAACTTTACCCAATGTTCTTTTATTCATATATTCATCCTCTATATATTCATGTCCGAATCTTTCGACCACCTTTTCAATATGCATATAATCATCTCTCTTTGTAGCATCTAATATTCTCTCATCCAGCCATAATTCAATAAATCTCTCCCTTATAACATCACGGCAAACGTGCATTATCTCTTCAGATATATTATTAGCATCGGGTAAACCCAATTCATAACAACGTATCAACACCGCCATATAAGGAGCCTCATAATAATTCATCAGTCTTATAATTGTATCTCGCATGTCACCTTTTGACTCTTCTTTGAATTTAGCATACATAAATCTAAAACTTG
Source organism: Lachnospira sp. (assembly GCA_017397445.1). Lineage (GTDB taxonomy): Bacteria > Bacillota > Clostridia > Lachnospirales > Lachnospiraceae > Lachnospira. The sequence continues at coordinate 2,730 of JAFQIQ010000267.1, read as the reverse complement.
TTTCCGGCAATAATAACATACCTGCAAATAAATTCGCAGCAAACTCATCCTCATGATCATAATAATGTTCATTCACTAATTCCACCTTTGTTCTGAACTGCTGACCCGAATATAGTACATGATACAGTTCGTGACATATTGCAAAATTAACATTTACTTTAGGCAACGAGGTATTAAGCACTATGTATCCAAGCCCATCGCCTCTATAACAAAGTGCTCCTATCTCTTTATCAGCAAACGGCATCTCCAGAACAAGAAATCCTTTGTCCCTAAGGGACGGTCTTACAATCTGCATAATATTCAAGACTTCTTTATCACTATTCATTCCTGCATACGAATAAAAATCCTTAACTTTTGAATCCATATCCTTTCGATTAACATTGCTGTATTGAATTATTCTTCTCAAACGCTCTATATCCATACCTACTCCTCTGACATATTCAGGAAACGGTGTTTCGCACTCATAACCTCGTCAATGTTCTCCATCAATTTCTCTAGCTTCTCCGCAATTTTGCCTTGTTCATCAGTGGGATTTCCAGCATAAAATGCAATCTTCTCCGACACATATTCATTAGGTTGGTTAACACAAAACGCATCACTAAGAAAGTATTCCGGTTGCTTTCCTAACGCTTTTGCAATTTTTTCCATATCAGTTCCTGTAATATCCTGTGTTCCCGTCAAAATCCGCGATAACTTCTTTGCATCAATCCCTGTTTTCAGACTAATATATGTTTGCTTAATTTTCATCTGTGACAAAAATGCATTAACATTTTGTACATACTTTGTCATGCCACACACTCCTTATTTTCTCTCTCTAAAAGATATTTTGCTTCATCTATATAATATTATACACCTTTTAAAACTCATTTCAACCACTTTATCTTATTTCAAAAGATTTTATTTATATACCTCAACCATTCCTCCCCGCACCCCTTCCTCCCACATTTTTATACTTTTTGCAACCAAACACCCATTTTCGCCCACTTTATCTTGCAAAAAGTATAAATTTACCCCCTCCTTTCCAAAAACACACCTATAATGCACCGCTAATCTCCCACCACCACGCAAAAACCTTCACATTTTACCTAATCCCATACTTCTCAATAATATAATCCATATCCTTATCACCTCTGCCTGAAAGGTTAATAAGAATCGAACCTTTCCCCATCTCCTTCGCCAGCTTCATACCATAAGCAACTGCGTGAGAACTCTCGATGGCAGGAATAATTCCTTCCAGTCTTGAAAGAGTAAAAAATGCATCAATTGTCTCGTCATCATCAACAGCTCTATACTTAACTCTTCCTATATCGTGCAAGAATGCGTGTTCCGGGCCGGATGACGGATAATCAAGACCACTTGCAACGGAATAAACAGGTGCCGGCTCTCCATTAGCATCCTTTAGCATAATACTGTTAAAGCCATGCATAATGCCCTCACTTCCATAAGTAAGACTGGCTGCATGTTCACCCAAAGCAGTACCTCTTCCCAGTGGTTCCACGCCATATATGTCAACAGGGTCATTTAAGAAACCTGCGAACAATCCCATCGCATTAGAACCACCACCTACACAGGCAACGATAGCGTCCGGCAACTCACCCGTCATCTCTAAAAACTGTTCCCTTGCTTCAATACCAACTACACTCTGAAAATCACGAACCATCATAGGGAACGGGTGCGGTCCAACCACAGAACCGATACAATAGATACAATCCTTATACTCCCTGCAGTATGCCATAAATGCAGCGTCCACAGCCTCCTTCAGTGTCGCCAACCCATCCGTTACCTCAATAACATTAGCACCAAGAATCTTCATCCGTGCCACATTAGGAGCCTGTTTCTTAATATCTACGGCTCCCATATATATATCGCACTCCAATCCGAAATACGCCGCTGCTGTTGCAAGTGCTACACCATGTTGTCCTGCCCCGGTCTCTGCTATAACTTTTTTCTTCCCCATATACTTGGCAAGTAAAGCTTCTCCCATACAATGGTTGAGTTTATGCGCACCGGTATGGTTAAGATCCTCTCGCTTTACATAAAGTTGCACATTTCCCAGTGATGCTGACAATCTCTCAAGATAAGAAATCGGCGTAGGTCTTCCCTGAAACTCTTTACGAATACGACGAAGTTCACTAATAAACTTACTTGATTTACATATTGTAAAATATGCCTCCGTAATCTCATCCATCGCAGTCTTTAATTCAGACGGAATATATGCTCCGCCATATCTGCCAAAGTTACCTGCCTCATCCGGATAATTCTTAAAATAAGTGTCAAAATCAACATTGTTAAAAATCATAATTCTTTCCCTCCAAAAATATAAAATCTAATCTATATTTCACGTCAAGAATAATTTCAGTTATCAAACCACACCGACTTCCGCGCGCCCATCAGCACATTTTCGACAACAAAAAACGTCCTTGACAGAAATATACTCTCTGTCAAGGACGAATAAATACACAAATAAAACTCTATCCGCGGTGCCACCTTGAATTCATCCAATAATCCCTGCTAATAACAGCTATTGGATGCCCTTTGCAGGATACCATCATATCCCCGGCAACTAACGTATGCCCACACGTCACAGAATACTCTGCACTGTATAACAGTGCATTTGACCGTGCCCTCAGCGGTCCATTTGACAACTTGTTTCTTGCCTGCATCTCAGCATCACAGGCTCTCTGTATAGGCATCATTGCCGTTATCTCCGCTTCAACGGTTTGGTATTAT
>JAFQIQ010000266.1 GCA_017397445.1 Lachnospira sp. | reverse complement strand
CAGTACCAACCTGAACATCTCCTACCATAGCACCGATAGTTACATCAGGCATAGTCTTAATATCCTGTAACGCCTGTCTTGTCTCATTAACAAGCTCGTATGCATCCGCAACAATCGGACTGTTAATATCCTCTGTAAGTGAATCCGCAATCTGCTCCATCATAGCTTCCTTATCAAGTGCAGTTAACTGCTTGTGGAGGAATGCAATTGATGATGCCATCAGTGACACACCATTTCTTTCAAGGAACATACCTGACTTCGCTGTAAGCATAATCTGAACTTCAAGCAACATCTTATAAGTAGTATTGGCACTACCGTTATTACCAACCGTTACGCCTCCTGCTGTCCCTGCATCAGGTCTTCTTCCCTGCCTGTCAAGGTAATTGATAGCCTCTTCAATACTTCTTAAAGTAACCGGCTTACCTCTCTTTGCCTGTTCATTCTGAGCATGTTCCACATGCTCGTATTGAGCCTTATCAAGCACATTTAACGCATCTGCAACATTTTTAATAATATTATTATCGCCGATAACAATAGCAGATGCCGGCTCTCCTCCTGCCGCCATAGTATTAATGATATTACCTGCAATCTGCTCTTTATCAAGCACGAGATTGTCCAACCTGTTCTTATAAGCAAGACTGTCCTGTGTTACAGGGATTCCCATAGAGATAAATGTCTTGGCATTGTTATAGTCACTCTCCTGCGGTACAATTTCTGCCTGTGAAAGAAGTTTATCCACCTGTGGCTTTAGCTGCTGCCATTCCTGCTGACTAATAATATCTCCGGCATTGGCAGGCGTTCTTCCTGCTGTCGTATATGCCATAGATTCAGCAATCTGTATATTCTTAATAGTAGGCTCCATACCATTAGCCACAAGATGATTCTTAGCAGCCTCCGACACACTTCTTTTATCTTCTAACCTTGCCAGTGCATCTGCCAGTGCATTAACATTTTCATCTGTGACAGGCACTCCGGCTGACTCCATCTTGCTTGCAATAGATTCTGCCAGTCCTGCATTTCCAACTACAGCCTCAATCTTTGCCTTACTCACACTGCTTCCCGTTACCTGATAATCCTCACAATACGTAGCAAGTTCAATCTTAATCTTATCCAGAATACTTACCGCTTCCTCCTGAGTCATATCATTAAGATTAAATCCATCTTCATCAATTCGTACTGCTTCCGCACCTGATAACCTGTTAAACAACGCTTTAAGATTAGCCTTAGCATTAGTTGCACTCTGCATAATCTGACTTTTTACATCATCAGTTTCTTTAAGTAATGACTCATATGTATTTCTGTCCAGCTTCTTTTTATCAACATCCATCCCGGACACAAGCACACCTTCAAAGCTCACGCCCGATACTCCGGATGAATTCTGCTTATTATTCTTAATATTAATCGAAGTTCCCTCTTGGCGCTCCGTATTATTTAATCCTGCTGCAAATATTGTATTCATCAATTGTCCTCCAATTTATTCGAAACATAAAAATGTCGATAATACCTGTAAAGATATTATCGACATCTAATTCCAATTAATTTAGTCCATTAAGAAAAAGCTTTTTTATCGTCAAGTGTAGCTGCACTAAATTCATATACTGCCACACCGTACTTTGGTAAATCCACAAGCAATGAATTATCGTAGCCGTCACACTCGCTCTTAACTGCTGTAAGCGACTTCTTCTGATTCTGTTCATCGCTTCCAAGAACTAACTTATACTTACCCTTAGCCGGCGCACCGACTCTGAAAGAAGCTCTTTCTACCGGTGTGAAGTTAAGAACGTAAAGCAAATGTTTCTTACCATTAGGACTTACTCTCACAAATGAGTACACACTATTATCCTTGTCATTAGCATTGATCCAGCGGAAGCCCTCCGGGCTGTAATCTGTATTAGCAAGGCAAGGATACTCCTTGTACATATGTAAGCACTTCTTTACAAAATCCTTCATCTCCTGATGAGACTCATCCTCCAGCAAATACCAGTCAAGTGCACGCTTTTCGCTCCATTCATTCCACTGTGCAAACTCCTGACCCATAAACAAAAGCTTCTTTCCCGGATGACCAAACATATATGCATAACCCACTTTCAGGTTATTAAACTTGTCCGCTCTGTCACCAGGCATCTTTCCAAGCATAGAACACTTAAGGTGAACTACCTCGTCATGTGAAAGTACAAGAATAAAGTTCTCACTGTATGCATACATCATACCGAATGTAAGCTTACCATGATTAAACTTTCTAAAATATGGATCAAGCTTCATATACTCTGTGAAATCGTGCATCCAACCCATATTCCACTTAAATGTAAATCCAAGACTGTCTCCACTATCAGGATCACCGCTGACATTCGGCCAGGCAGTAGACTCTTCTGCAATTGTTATAGCCTGAGGGAACCTCTTACGCATCATACTATTAAAATGCTTTAAGAAATTCATAGCTTCCAAATTACCATTATCACCGTACTTATTCGGCACCCAGTTACCCTCTGTTCTGCCATAATCCAGATAAAGCATAGACGCAACCGCATCCACTCTAAGACCGTCAACATGGAACTTATCAACCCAGTACATACCGTTAGCAATAAGGAAATTAGAAACTTCATTCTTCTCGTAATCGAACACTAAAGTTCCCCAGTCCGGATGCTCACCTTTTCTTGTATCTGCATACTCATATACACAGCTACCGTCAAACTTGGCAAGACCATGGGCATCCTTTGGAAAATGTGCAGGAACCCAATCAAGAATAACACCAATATTCCTGCTGTGCATATAATCCACAAAATACATAAAATCCTTTGGTGTACCGTATCTTGAAGTTGGTGCATAATAACCTGTTACCTGATATCCCCAAGAGCCATCAAACGGATACTCAGCAATACCCATAAGTTCAACATGTGTGTAACCCATATCTGCCACGTAATCCGCAAGTTCCACGGCAATATCACGGTAATTCATATAACCGTCTTCTGTACCATCCTCCTGCTTCTTCCAAGAACCAATATGACACTCATATATAGACATAGGCGACTGCAAATGATCCTCTTTCTTCTTATCTTCAACCCACTTGCTGTCACTCCATTCAAAGCCTTCCAAATCAGCCACTACTGAGGCAGTTTCCGGACGCATCTGTGCAGAATTAGCGTATGGATCTGCCTTATATATAGCCTTGCCTTCTCTTGTAATGATCAAATACTTATAACACTGTCCAACCTTGGCATCAGGTACAAACAAATCATATACGCCACCGTCAGACACCTTCTTCATATCATATCCATAGGCCTTCCAGTCATTGAAATCACCTACAACATAAACTTCCTTTGCTGTTGGTGCCCAAACTGCAAAATATACTCCCTCTTTTCCATCCTTAACGGCCCTGTG
>JAFQIQ010000027.1 GCA_017397445.1 Lachnospira sp. | reverse complement strand
TTTGGATTTATTGAAAAAGATTTTAAGGAGAATGGAGTCCCTATAAAAGCTGAAATTACAAACATTGTATTAGAAAGAAATTATGATGGCGAAATTGAAAGAGAAGTTTATGTTAGTTTCGATTATTCCGGAGTGACATACTCTGATGTTTATCTTGGTTATAGTTCGTCATCTATGTTTGAAGGCCAGGAGCTTGAGATATATTTTACTCCTGCTGACGGAGATATTTTATACGTTGAAGGTAATCGTGTATTTATTATTGTATTTTCTATTCTTGGTGGATTTTTCTGCATTTTTGGAATTGCCATATTAATTACCGGTATAATAATTAAAAAGGTTACACGTCCTGTACAGGAATACGGAATCAAATATATTGGTCAGGCTCAGCAGGTAGAATTTGTTTCAGGTAACTATATGAATCAGACTTATATGGTTCATTGTACATATTCAGATAATGCTGGTATTACACAATATGTAAGAAGCAGTCCTGTCATGATTAATCCATCGTGGCCATTACCACTTGGTTCACCTGTTGATATATATGTGGACCCTAAGAATCCTACTAAATACTATGTTGATGTAAACACTGCATTAAACAGATTATACAATCAGGGTTATATGCATTATTAAAATAATTATCGGGTGCTTTTATGAGCACCCGATAATGTTATTTAATAGGTTCTTTTCCCGGTAATCCTGATTTTCTCGGATATTTCTTTGGAGTATTTCCTGTCTTTTTGATGAAAACAAAGGAACGTTCTATATCGGTATCAGGTAAAGCAAACTTATACACATGCTTTACTTCACCACCAAGAATCTGAATTGCTTTCTTTGCACTTTCAAGTTCTTCATCAATTTCACCTGACTTATAAGCCACAAAATATCCACCTGACTTAACGAAAGGAAGGACATATTCCGAAAGCGTAGCAAGATTAGCTACTGCACGTGACACTCCCATAGTAAAATGTTCTCTCAGTTCTACCTGTCTTGCTGCATCCTCAGCACGGCCATGGGATGCTACTATTCCTGTAAGAGAAAGTTTTCCAATAACTTCATTAAGAAATTTGACCCTCTTATTAAGTGAATCTAAAAGATAAACTTCTGTTGCAGGAAATGCTATTTTTAATGGAAGTCCGGGAAATCCCGCACCTGTTCCTACATCTATAATTGAAACTTCCGTATCAAGGTTAAGTAATTCACCAATTTCTGTATCTTTCTTAGAAATATCCACAATTGCTTTCTTTACAGCAACACTATCCACAAAATGTTTCACAAGTACTTCGTCATATTCTGTAATTCCCGTGAGATTCATAAACTCATTCCACTCTACAAGAATCTCATAATACTGCTTAAACTGCTCTACTTGTTCTTCGTCTGCCGTAACATTTACTTTATTAAGAAGTTGTACAAATGTTTCATTATCCATTAGTTACTCTCCTTATCTTTTCTTCTAAATTGCTCCATATACACTAAAAGCACTGATATGTCAGCCGGCGAAACTCCTGATATTCTTGAAGCCTGACCGATTGAACGGGGCTTAAACTTATCAAGCTTTTGCATAGCTTCTTTTCTAAGTCCGCTGATTGCAAGGTAGTCTATGGCATCAGGAATAATCTTATTTTCAAGTTTCTTAAAATGTTCAACCTGACGCATCTGTCTTTCTATATAACCTTCGTACTTTAAGTTAATGTTAACCTGCTCCGCAACATCTGCTCTAAGTTCTGGTCTGTGCTTATCTACAGGAGCCAATACATCATAAGAAAGCTCCGGACGTTTAATGAGTTCTGCTAATGTAGCACCATTGGTAAGCTCTGTACTTCCATTCTCCCTAATAATATCCTGAATAATGCCTGTTGTTCCTATATTAACATGTTTAACACGTTCTACTTCTTCTGCAATAAGTCTTTCTTTCTCCAATACACCCTGCATGCGCTCTTCATCTATAAGACCTACCTTGTAACCGTATTTTGTAAGACGGAGGTCTGCATTATCCTGACGAAGTATTAATCTGTACTCAGCTCTTGATGTCATCATACGGTAAGGCTCTGTCGACTCTTTTGTAACAAGATCATCAATAAGAACACCTATATATGCCTCTGAGCGGTCAAGTACAAGAGGTTCCTCACCTTTAATAAACTGGGCCGCATTAATACCTGCAATAATTCCCTGGGCCGCAGCTTCTTCATATCCTGAACTGCCGTTAAATTGTCCTGCTGCAAAAAGACCTGAAATATTCTTAAATTCCAATGACGACTTTAACTGAACTGCACTTATACAATCATATTCTATAGCATAAGCGTTACGTACAATCTTAGCATTTTCGAGACCAGGAACAGTTCTGTACATTACATACTGTACATCCTCCGGAAGGGAACTTGACATTCCTCCTAAATACATTTCATTAGTATAAAGTCCTTCAGGCTCAATAAACACCTGATGTCTGTCCTTATCTGCAAAACGCATTACTTTATCTTCTATAGAAGGGCAATATCTTGGACCTGTACCCTGAATAACACCTGCATAAAGAGGAGACCTGTCAATATTGTCCATAATAATCTTGTGAGTATCTTCGTTAGTATATGTAAGCCAGCAGGAAACCTGTTCCTTCTGAATACTGTCAGGGTCTGTAGTAAATGAAAATGGTACTATTTTTTCATCACCAAGCTGTTCAGCCATCTTGCTAAAATCAATAGAACGCTTATCAACTCTGGCGGGAGTACCTGTCTTAAAACGCTGTATCTCTATACCGTTATCAAGAAGTGACTGTGTCAGATGATTGGCAGCCTGAAGACCATTAGGACCTGTAGCATAACTTACTTCACCATGAATACATTTTGCCTTAAGATAAACACCTGTACAAAGAATAACTGCTTTGGCATTATAAACAGCTCCCGAAAGAGTTTTTACTCCTTTAATAACATTATCTTCCACTATGATTTCTGTAACTTCTGCCTGCCTAACAAGGAGATTATCAGTATTCTCCATAACCATACGCATCCGCTTAGTGTATTCCTGCTTATCAGCCTGTGCTCTCAAAGAATGAACAGCAGGACCCTTTGACTTGTTAAGCATCTTTGACTGTATAAATGTAGCATCAATGTTTTTACCCATCTCGCCACCCAAAGCATCTACTTCTCTTACAAGATGTCCCTTAGAACTTCCGCCTATATTAGGATTGCAGGGCATAAGTGCAATACTTTCACAGCTTACTGTAAAACATATTGTATTAAGACCAAGTCTTGCTGCAGCAAGGGCTGCTTCACAACCCGCATGACCTGCACCTACAACTACAACATCATAATTTTCACATATATTAGGCATATTAAACCTCCAAGATTATGTTATTATTGGAGTTTGCTTCGCAAACTCCACAAGTTAAACTCGAGTGCATAGCACGAAGAGTTTTACTTATTTTCCCATACAAAACTCTCTAAATATCTTGTCCGCCAAATCGTCTTCTACTTCTTCTCCAATAATTAATCCCAGCTTTTCATAAGCTGTCATCATATCAATTGTAAGGAAATCCTCGCTCATACCGGATTCTATTCCCTCTTTTACAAGTTTAAGACTTGCAAGGGCATCATTCAAGAGATTTTTATGTCTTGCATTAGTAATATACACTTCTTCATTAAATGATATTTTGCCGGTAAAAAACATATCCTTTACTGTTTCTTCCAACTCATCAAGACCATCCCTATTCTTTGCAGAAATAGAAACTGACTTACAATCCATATGAGCAGATATATCTTCTTTAGTTACAACTGCTTCCATATCTGATTTATTTAATAGTACCAAAACCTTTTTATCCTTTATTATGGAAATAATCTCATCATCATTGTTATCCAAAGGTCTTGAACAATCCACAACATATATAATTAAATCTGCATCCTTGGCATATTTTTTTGCTTTTTCTACACCAATGCTTTCGACATAATCTTCCGTCTCTCTGATACCGGCAGTATCTATAAGATTAAGAACAATACCTCCAAGATTAATCTGTTCTTCCAAAACATCTCTTGTAGTTCCTTCTATATCTGTTACAATAGCTCTTTCTTCTTTAGCTAAAGCATTCAGTAAACTGGATTTACCGGCGTTAGTTTTCCCCAAAATTACAGTGCGAATTCCGTCCCGCATTATACGGCCATTGTCAGCTGTTTTTAACAATTTATCAACATTATCCACACACTTATCCACATCATATAAGACATTATCAACATAATTTTCCAGTGAAATATGTTCAGGATCATCCAATGCAGCTTCGATATACGCTACATGTTTTAGTAATATTTCTCTAATATCTCTAATTTTTTCCGATAATTTACCATCAAGCTGTGAAACTGATGATTTAAGAGCATACTCATTCTTAGAATTAATTACATCTATAACTGCTTCTGCCTGTGAAAGATCAATTCTTCCATTAAGAAATGCTCTTTTTGTAAACTCTCCCGGTTCCGCAGGCCTTGCACCTGCTTTTAAAACTGCTTCCAATACTTTTCTGGTAACAAGAATACCACCGTGACAATCAATCTCCACAACATTCTCACGTGTATAAGTATTAGGAGCTTTCATGACAATACAAAGGACCTCATCAATAATTTCATCGATATCAGGATTAATTATATTTCCATAATGAACTGTATGACTATCAACTTCTGATAATAATATATTTCTTTTTGATTTGAACACTTTATCAGCAATATCTATAGCCTTTGGACCACTTAAACGGATAACGCTAATACCACCGCTTGTCATAGTGCTGGTAGAAATAGCTGCTATTGTGTCGTCAATGAAATTATTCATAATGTCCTCCTGTTTGTTTGATATTATAGGAACTATAAATGTGAATATCTATAATAGAGCTACGCACATATATCTTGCAAACCCACTCCCGTTTGGGAAAAAACGTAGCAGTACTAAATTCACAAAGTTAATCGATGATTAACTTTGTTCTTTAAGTGCTGACGTTTTTTCACAGTTTGCAAGATATATGGCTAGCTCTAATTATCAACTATCCAATATTATAGCATACTACAATATCATACAAACTGTAGGAATTATTCACATCCAAATTTTTTTTCTAGATAAGTACATAATATATATGCCAGAATAGTTTGTGCGGTGGTCCGTTTGAAGGACGTCGGCACTTAGCGAACAAGTTAAACGTAGTTTACTTGTGAGCTTAGTACCGCTACGTTCTTCAACGAACGAGAGTGTGTCCACGCACAAATTAATTCTGGCAATTTTATTATCTACTTATCTCTCACCACTATTCTTAGCTCTGTCAAGATATACAACAACATGTCTGAATGGTTCTTCACCCTCACTTCTTGTTGATACAAACTTGTCATTCTGCAATGCTGAGTGGATAATTCTTCTCTCATATGGATTCATTGGCTCTAAAGATACTGAACGTCTGCTTCTCTTTACCTTGTAAGCAATATTTCTTGCAAGTGACTCCAATGTTTCTTTTCTTCTCTTTCTGTAATCCTCTGTGTCTAACTTAATTCTTACATACTTATCTTTACCCTTGTTAACAACAAGACTTGTAAGATACTGAATTGAATCAAGTGTCTGACCTCTCTTACCAATAAGAGAACCCATATTATCACCTGAAAGATTAACACCAACACACTCTGGATCGTCAAAATTAAGAGTAATTTCAACTTCCATGTCCATAGCCTTAAACATATCTGTTAAGAATGTCTTTACTCTTCTTTCAATCTCATCATTTGGCATAACTGTTGTGTACTTGCTAGACTTGTCTTCTGACTTATCCTCAGACTTATCCACAACACTTGAACCCTCTGATTTCTGGGCTTTAGGAGCATTTTCCACTGTTTTTTCAACAGACTTTTCCACATTCTTTGGAGCATTATTATTCTTGTTAAATTCCTTCTTTTCAGGCTTCTTATCAAACTTTTTATCGTTCTTCTTTTCTGCCTTCTTTTCAACATTCTTTGATTCCTTGTTGTCAGAAGAAAGTTTAACATCCTGAACTGCACTCATAATATCGATGGACTCAGTCTGTGTTTTCTTTCTTGCTTTGATAACAGCAGGCTTTCTACCAATACCTAAAATACCATTACTGCCCTTATCAATAACTTCATATTCAACATTATCACTTGTTGTTTCTAACTGAACAAGTGCATTAGTAAGTGCTTCATCAACTGTTTTACCTGTTACCTGAATATAATCCATTACTTTTCTCCTTTTTTAGCATTTTTCTCGTTGTACTTAGCTACCATACCTGCTTTCTCTGCGAGACTGCCTGGTTTTGCTGACTTATAGTACTTTGTAGAATCCAGAATTTCTTTCATCTTCTTATCATTTTCTGCCTTCTTTGCTTCAAGGTCAGCAATACGCTGCTTTCCTTTTTCTATAGAATCAATCTTCTTTGTACTTGCAGTAGCATTTTTAGCAATCTTCTCAGGAGGAAGACCTTGCTTTGCACGTTTCTTGTTACGTTTTTCAATATTTCTTCTTACAATCTCATCTGTACCAATCTTATCATAGTACACATCAATTATAATATGAAGAATTGTCTGGAATACTGCTGTTGCAATCCAGTAAAGACCAAGACCTGCAGGACATGAAAATGCGATAAATGTTGACATAATTGGCATAAACATTGTCATCATCTTCATAGATGCCGCTGCCGGATTATCCTCGTCATCCATAGCACCACCGCTTCTAGCCTGTGTTATCTTAACACTTATAAACTGAGATAAACCTGCTAAAATAGGTATAATTATTGTTATGTTAAGTCCTAATACAGGAAGCTGAGATACATTAATTCCAAAAATTGTATTCATCTCAGTAAGAGCATTACAATTTTCTGTTATTGTTGTTGCAAAATCAGGGAACAACTCTCCAAGCTTAGTCCACTGCTCTGATGTAAATGAATTCATGGCTGTTATAACCTGATCCATGTTATTCCAATCAGATACATTAGAATTCTTAAAGTTTTCTGCCATAATTTCTGCATATCCCTCTGCCTTTGAAATACCAGAGTTAGATGCATCACCTAATATGGCAATAAACTTGTCCTTCATATTAGTAATATAAAGTGGAATGTACTGAAATACTCTATACAACGCAAAAAGAATTGGCATCTGAATTAAAAGCTGTGTACATCCGCCAAACTGTGATGTACCGTATCTTTCATAAACAGCCTTTATTTCATCATTCATCTTCATCATTGCATTCTGGTCATCACGTTTATCCTTATACTTTTCCTGAATTGCTTTAACTTCAGGTGTGATAAGACCATTTAACTTTGTCATCTTTGTCTGCTTCATTGTTAAAGGAAGCATCAAAAGCTTAACGAGAAGTGTAAATAAAATGATTGCAATAGCAATATTACCAAGACCGATCGCATTAAGACCCATAAACAAATAGTCCATAATCTTTCCAAGTAATGCTGCTATTGGCTTAATAATAAAATCCAATTTATTACCTCCAAATATTAACCTTTTAATTATTTTTGTGATTTTTTATAGGTACCGGATCGAATCCACCTTTTACAAAGGGATTACACCTTAATATTCTTTTAAATGCCATAAATCCGCCATGCCATGCTCCATATCTCTCAATTGCCTCTCTGGCATACTCTGAACAGGTAGGTACAAAATTGCAATAACTTCTTCCTTTATAAGGAGAAATATATTTCTTATAAAACATTATAAGTTTAAGCATTATTTTTTTCATCATTATTAATTATAACCTTATGAAGACCTAATAAATGTAGCAAAGCACTCTCTGTTTCTTTATAACTTTTATCTCTTAGACTGTCTCTTGCAATAACAACTATATCAAGACCTCTTTTAACTTTGTGACTGTTAAGTCTGAAAGCTTCTCTTATAAGTCTTGCCAGTCTGTGTCGGACGATACTATTCCCGACTTTTTTACTCACAGATACACCTAATCTAATCGTATCCGTTCCGTTCTCCAATATATACATAACAAGTAGTCTGTTAGCAAATGACTTCTTTTTGTTATATACTTTCCTAAAATCACTATTCTTTCCTAATGTCTCAAAATCTTTAAACTCCATAATTATTAACCTGCTATATATTGAATTTAAATTATAAGTTACAATTTGCTTTAATATTCTTTAAAGCTAATTTAAGGCAGACAAATGCCATTAGCACTTATCTGCCTTGATTTACATAAAGATTAAGCTGAAAGTCTCTTTCTACCCTTAGCTCTTCTTGCTGCCAAAACTTTTCTTCCACCGGCAGTACTCATTCTTGATCTGAAACCATGAACCTTAGCTCTCTGTCTTGTCTTAGGCTGAAATGTCATCTTCATAACTATACGCACCTCCTTTATTATACCATTTATTTATATGGCAGGAATAATTTTTTAAGTTAAAATTTAAAACATCGCTTTTCATTATATTAATAAATGTTGACAAAGTCAAGCAAAATCACACATTTTGATAAAAAAATTTTTAGGTATTTTATTAAGATAATAAAAAAACTTATCAACATTTTGTTAATAAATTGTGGATAAAACACTAAAAAGTAGTGTATAAACCACAATATATATTAAAAATCTTCATTTTTCGACATTTCTGTTGTGGATAAATTATTCACAATAATATTTTTTGTTGTATTTTATATTCCTTGAAAAAATTACGATTTTGTTATATGATATAAGAGAATACATTTGCTCATTTTTTATGAGCATGAAAGGTATATAGAATTATGGAAGATTTATTAAGCAAATGGGATTTAATCCTTCAGACACTAAAGACAGAATTTGATGTTCATGATATATCATTTAAAACATGGTTATTACCTTTAAAGGTTCATTCTGTAGAAGATAATAAAATTATTATTGTATCTCCTGAGCAGGGAGATGATGGTATCAAATATATCCGTAACAGATATCTTACATTTTTAACTGTAACTATATCAGAAGTTATGAGTAAAGAATATGAGGTTGAAATTCTTTCGTTAAAAGAATTAGAGAATATTGAACGTATTAATAATAAGAAGAAAGAGGAATTTTCACCTAACAAACCTTCATCTTTTTCTAATCTTAACCCTAACTATAGATTTGAAACCTTTGTCATCGGTACCAATAATAATCTTGCACACGCTGCGTCTCTTGCAGTTGCAGAAACACCAGGTAAAATTTATAATCCACTGTTTATATACGGAGGAGTTGGACTTGGTAAAACTCATCTGATGCAAGCCATAGCACATTTTATTATGGATACTGACCCGGATCGTAAAGTTTTATATGTTACATCTGAAACATTTACTTACGAGCTTATTGATTCCGTAAAGAATCAAAAAAATGCTCTTTTCAGAGAGAAATACAGGAACATAGATGTCCTTCTTATAGACGATATTCAGTTTATTATAGGAAAGGAATCAACTCAGGAAGAATTCTTCCATACATTTAATGAACTTTATAATTCCAAAAAACAGATTGTTATTTCTTCTGACCGACCACCTAAAGAAATGGAAACCCTTAACGAAAGACTTCGTACACGTTTCGAGATGGGTCTGCCTGTAGATATTCAGATACCTACTTACGAAACTAAGATGGCTATTATAAAGAAGAAAACAGAACTTAGCGGATTTGATATTCCTGATGACGTTCAAGATTATGTTGCTACTCACATTAAGTCAAGTATCCGAGAACTTGAGGGAGCACTTACAAAGTTGGCTGCTTATTCTAATCTCTCTCATTCACCTATAACGGTTGAATTTGCGGAAGATATACTTAAGGATCTTTTATCGCCTGACTCAAGAAGAGAAATTACACCGGAACTTATTATTGATATTGTAGCTGAACATTTTAATATTAAATCAGAGGATATTCTCTCAAGCAAACGTAATGCAGAGCTTGTTTATCCGAGACAGATTGCCATGTATCTTTGCAGACAGATGACAACATATACTGTACAAGCTTTAGGCAAAGCATTTGGTAATAAAGATCACACAACTATTATGTATGGCAGTGATAAGATAAGTAAGAAAGTTCTTACAGATAATGAAACTAAGAATACAATCGATGTTCTTATAAAGAAGATTAATCCTTCATAAAGTTATTAACATTTTTTATGGATAACTTATGGATTACTATGTTAATTATTGTTGATTGTAATGTATAACTTTTTATGTATTTAAGTTAAATCTCGACTTAGTAAAGTTATCCATATCACATCAACATGATTTATGGGTCATTTTAACAAAGTTTTTATATGACTCTAATCCACTTATAGCAAGGGCTCAAGACACTTTTCAACATATCAACAGCCCCTACTACTACAACTACTAAATTAATATATATTATTTATGCATTTAACCAATCGGTTAATGTACGAAAGGAGTTTTACACATCATGAAATTAGTTTTTTCAAAGAGTAATTTATCAAAAGCAGTTAATATTGTTATGAAGGCAGTTCCTACCAGAACTACTATGGCTATCTTAGAGTGTATTCTTATTGATGCTACTACTAACGTTATTAAGTTTACAGCTAATGATATGGAACTTGGTATTGAAACAATTGTTGAAGGTGAGATTATAGAGAAGGGAAAAGTTGCTATTGATGCAAAGATTTTCTCTGAAATTGTAAGAAAGCTTCCTGATAACGATATTACTATTGAGACAGACAGCAATAATACATCTCATATTACATGTGAGAAGAGTAATTTTAATATTGCAGGAAAGTCAGGCGAAGATTTTTCATATCTTCCTGTTGTAATAAAAGATAAGTCAATCAGTCTTTCACAGTTTACTTTGAAAGAGACTATTAATCAGACTATTTTCTCAATAGCAATGAATGATAACAATAAGATGATGACAGGTGAACTCTTTGAAGTATCAGAGAACAATCTTAAAGTTGTAGGTCTTGACGGTCACAGAATTGCAATCCGCAACGTAGCTCTTGAAGGAAAAGCTGATGATGTTAAGGTTGTAGTTCCGGGTAAGACTCTTGTAGAGATTAGCAAGATTCTTTCATCAGATGCAGAATCTATGGTTAATGTATATTTCACTAATAATCATATTCTTTTTGAATTTGAGAACACAATGGTAGTATCAAGACTTATCGAGGGTGATTACTTTAAGATTAATCAGATGCTTTCTAATGATTACGAAACAAAGGTTATTATTAACAAGAAGGAATTCCTTGATTCTATCGACAGAGCTAATCTTCTTATAAAGGAAGGCGATAAGAAACCAATTATTATTAATATAACAGATGGTTCTCTTGAGATAAATGTTACATCTGCTATTGGTTCTTCTAAGGAAGATATTGATATTAGCAAGGAAGGTAAGGATATTATGATTGGTTTCAATCCTAAGTTCCTTATTGATGCACTTAGAGTTATTGATGATGAGTCAGTTAACATATATCTTGTTAATCCAAAAGCTCCATGTTTTATTAAGGATAAGGATGAATCATATACTTACTTAATTCTTCCTGTTAATTTCTCTGCCTGATAAGAAATAAACTTAATTATATTTAGAGAAGGAGTTTTTGTAGGTTATGCAGGTTATAAAGATTAGACCGGAAGATGATTTTATAAAACTTGGACAGGCAATAAAAGCAGCAGGACTTGTAGAGTCAGGTGTGGAAGCTAAGATAGTTATTCAGGACGGACTTGTTAAGGTTAATGGAAATGTTGAAACACAGAGAGGAAAGAAACTCGTAGGTGGAGAAATCATTTCTTTTGATGGAGAAGAAGTAAAGATTGAAAAATAGCAGGTGCTAAAGTGGTTATTGAATCAGTTGATTTAAAAAATTATAGAAATTATAAGTACCTGAATATGGTATTTGATGATAAAATTAATATCATATATGGCGATAATGCACAGGGGAAAACTAATATTCTTGAAGCGTTGTATGTATGTGCAACTTCCAGGTCTCATAGAGGGAATAAAGATAAAGAGATTATTCAGTTTGGAGACGAGGAAGCTCATATTAAGGTGCAGGTAAAGAAGAATGATATTAATTACCGAATAGACATGCATCTTAAAAAGAACAAGGCTAAGGGTATAGCGGTTAACGGAATACCTATTAAGAAAGCAGTTGAGCTTTTTGGAATTATTAATATAGTATTTTTTTCTCCGGAAGACCTTAATATTATTAAGGATGGTCCTTCAGAGAGAAGAAGGTTTATTGATATGGAACTTAGCCAGCTGGATAAGATATATCTGAACAATCTTGTTAATTATAATAAAGTTGTAGTTCAACGTAATAAATTACTTAAAGAGTTGTCATTTTGTATGAGAAAAGATTATTTGGATACTCTTGATGTATGGGACATGCAGCTTGTAAAGTATGGAACTGAGGTTATAAAGGCAAGAGAAGAATTCGTTAAGAAAATTAACGATATTATAAAAGATATACATAGCAGATTATCCGGTGATAAGGAAAATCTAAGGGTAGAGTACGTGCCTTGTGTAAGTGCTGAAATGTTTGAAAAAGAGGTAATTGCAAGCAGAGAAAAGGATATTAAACTTAAATCTACAGGTGTTGGACCACACAAAGATGATTGTGTATTTTACATTAATGATAAAGATGTTAAAAAATACGGATCTCAGGGACAACAAAGAACAGTAGCATTATCACTAAAGCTTGCAGAGATAGAGCTGGTGAAAAAGATTATTCATGATACACCGGTGTTATTACTTGATGATGTTTTATCAGAGCTTGACAGTAACAGACAGAATTTCTTACTTAATAGTATAGGAGATATTCAGACTATTGTTACATGTACGGGTTTGGATGAATTTATCAATAATAGAATGACCATTAACAAAATATTTAAAGTAGTTAATGGTGAAATTACTGATTACAAAGGATAGTTAGATTGATATTGATTGGAGGAGTAAAAAGTGTCAGAACAGAAGTACGGTGGTGACCAAATACAGATTCTTGAAGGACTTGAGGCTGTAAGAAAAAGACCGGGTATGTATATCGGTACAACTTCATCTAGAGGACTTCATCATCTTGTATACGAAATTGTTGATAATGCTGTAGATGAAGCATTAGCAGGATTTTGTGATACTATTGAGGTTACAATTAATGGAGACAATTCCATAACAGTTGTAGATAACGGAAGAGGTGTACCTGTTGATATTAATCATAAGACAGGCAGACCTGCTGTTGAGGTTGTTTATACAGTGCTTCATGCCGGAGGTAAATTCGGTGGTGGAGGATACAAGGTATCAGGCGGACTTCACGGCGTAGGTGCTTCTGTTGTTAATGCTCTTTCAGAATGGCTTGAAGTAAATGTTAAGAGAGATGGCCACATATATAATCAGAGATATGAGCGCGGTAAGGTTTGTTATGACCTTAAGGTAGTTGGTGATTGTGATGTTTCTGATACAGGAACAACTGTAACATTTAAGCCGGATGGACTTATATTTGAGGAAACTTTAATATATGAGTTTGATGTGTTAAAGCACAGACTCAGAGAGATGGCATTTCTTACAAAGGGAATTAAGATTATTCTTAGAGATGTAAGAGAGGGCATGGAGCAGGAAAGAACTTTCCACTATGAGGGTGGT
This sequence comes from Lachnospira sp., assembly GCA_017397445.1. Classification (GTDB taxonomy): domain Bacteria; phylum Bacillota; class Clostridia; order Lachnospirales; family Lachnospiraceae; genus Lachnospira. The sequence continues at coordinate 628 of JAFQIQ010000027.1, read as the reverse complement.
ATTAAGGAGTTCGTTCAGTATCTTAATAACAGTAAGGAGCCGCTTTACAGTGATATCGTTTACTGTGAAGGTCTAAAGGATGGAGTTCAGGTAGAAGTTGCTTTCCAGCATAATGATGGATTTAATGAGGTTGTTGACTCATTTGTTAATAATATTAAGACTCCTGAAGGAGGTATGCACCTTACAGGTTTCAGAAATGCTTTGACTAAGACATTCAATGATTATGCAAAGTCTAACAAGCTTGTTAAGGACAGTGATCCAAGCCTTTCAGGTGAGGATATAAGAGAAGGTCTTACTGCTATTGTAAGTGTTAAGATTGAGAATCCTCAGTTTGAAGGTCAGACTAAGCAAAAGCTCGGTAACACTGTTGCAAGAGGTGCAGTAGACAGTTCTTCCGCCCTTTTTACTAAGTGGAGCTAGAAGTGACTTTTCTGGAGTTGACTTTGTGATTTCGTCAAATGTTGATACAGTCATACCACGTCTTGAAGGAGTAGTAGGATTATACTTTTTAATACCCATTTTGAATTTCACTCCATTTCTAATTTGTTTTGCAGAGCTTTAAGCTCTATACATACAATTGCTAACTACACGTTTGCGTTGAACTCAGCAATTTCAGTATTATACTTCT
>JAFQIQ010000026.1 GCA_017397445.1 Lachnospira sp. | reverse complement strand
TAGAAGGCGTTGGTTCTGTTAAAGCATTTTTTGAAAAAATATCTGATGGAAAAGAGTATGATATGTACCTTGTGGAGTGCTTTGGGCATGTTTGGCGGATTGTCAATAAGCATGGGAGTAGGCGATTTTTACAATGTGTTCAATGCTTTGACACAGATGCCAAAGGGGGCCAGAACATATCTGCATAAATTTAATTCATATTGGTATATACCTGATAAGAAATAATTATTAATTAAAGTCTGTACAATTTTGTGCAGACTTTTTGAGAATTTATTTCGTATATAATTGTAGAATTTATGCATATTTATATGGGAGAAAAAGATGAGTGCGATTTTAGTTCTTGAGGATGATGAATATATAAGAAATGGGTTGTGCAGGTTGCTTGGACAGAAAGGATACTTTGTAGAAGGCGTTGGTTCTGTTAAAGCATTTTTTGAAAAAATATCTGATGGAAAAGAGTATGATATGTACCTTGTGGATGTTTGTTTGCCGGATGGCAATGGCTTTGATGTGTGTAGGAAGCTAAGAGAGACTAGTCAGGCTGTTATAATATTTTTGACTTCCTGTGATGATGAAGAGAGCGTTATCAGAGGGCTCGATTCGGGAGCAGATGATTATGTTACAAAACCTTTCAGAGTGGCGGAATTATTGTCAAGAATTCAGGCTAATCTCAGAAGAATGATGTATAAGAAAAAAGAAGATATAACCGAAGAAGCGGGATTAAAGATTGACTTGGAACGATATGAAATTACTAAGAAGGGTGAATGTATTAATCTGTCTCCTGTGGAATTTGAATTGTTAAGACTGCTTATGGCAAATAAGGGACTTATAGTAAGGCGTGAAATTATTCTTGAGAAGTTGTGGGATAAAAGTGGCAATTTTGTGGAGGATGGCACATTGACAGTTGCAATAAGCCGACTTAAATCAAAGCTGGGTAATGGAAAAGATGGTAAGTCGTATATAGAAACTATTCGAGGTGTTGGATACAGATGGAGGTAAGTATGGATGCACAGATGGTAAAAGAACACATAGAGCATATGCGAAAGCGTATGATAATAACATATATAATTATGACAATGATAATGATATTCATTACATTCGGAATGACAATTTATTATGAGTTGCGAATCAGAGCAGTTACGGGTGCGGTATACCGGCAGGAACAATCGGCATCAAAAGTACTTATTAAAGAATTATTTAAGTTAGAGATTGGAAAGGATAATCTTGATGCGGCTACAAGTGCAATTAAGTATGCAGGATATACAGAAAATGGATTCGAATACTTATTTGCAGCCGGTGGGCATAATATTATTATGATTGCTGTGGTGATATTATTGATTCTTGTTAGTGTATATGCGGTAAGAGATTATATTAATATCAGTAAAAAATATACATATCCAATAATGATTAAATTATCTGAGGAGAATGAAGAACTTAAAGAAAAATTACTTACTAATGTTAAGTATGTTGAGAAACGCAATAAGCAGTTGCAGGATTTTATAGAAAATGTAGCACATCAGGTTAAGACACCACTTACAGTACTAGGTATGGCCATCGATATGGATGCCGGGAGAGAAGAATGTTTCTTTCATATAGACAGGATTAAAGCATTTATACAGCGACTTATGAATATAAGCCGAATGGAATCCGGCAAAGTGATATTTGCAAGAGAAGATATAATGGTCTGCCATATGCTGGAAGAGGCAGTGTTGGCATCAGGTGTGGATAAAGATAAAGTGGAGATTCTATGTAAAGAGCCAGACTATTGTGTTAATGGTGACAGAGGCTGGCTGAAAGAGTGCTTTATTAATATAATATCCAATTCAGCAGAGTACATAAAGGACAGAGAAGATGGCAGGATAGTAATCAGTGCCGATTGCAGGGAGGACAAATGTGTGATTGTTATTGAAGACAATGGTCCGGGATTTGCAAGGGAGAACACAGACAGTATATTTGAAAGATTTGAAAGTGATAAGGATGCAGGTGCATTTCACGTAGGAATAGGTCTTAATCTTGCAAAACTTATAGTTGAAGCTCATCATGGAGTCATACACGCAGGCAATGCATATGAACATCAGGGGGCCCGATTTAGGGTTGTTCTGCCAAAATATAATCTTAAAAAGAAAAATGTAGAATTGTAAGGTTATTGTAAGATTCGTAATGTAAAATTATCCATAGGGGAGACCTGAGTGGATAATTTTTTTATAAGCATATATCAGATGGAGGTTTGTAATTATGGAAGTAATATTAAGGGCAGAAGGAATATCAAAGACATACCATGCAGGTTCTGTGGATGTGCCGGCGTTGAAAAAGTGTAGTGTAACGTTTAAGAAAGGCGAGTTCGCGGCTATTATCGGAAAGAGTGGTTCGGGCAAATCTACACTTCTTAGAATCCTTGGCACTATGGACCAGCCGGATGGAGGAGTGGTGGAGATTGACGGTGAAAATGTTATTAAGATGAATGACAAGCAGTTGTCAGCTTTCAGAAGAAGAAAGATTGGCTTTGTATATCAGGACTACAGTCTGTTTCCGGAGTTTACAGCATATGAGAATATTATTATGCCGTTGGCGTTGGATAACAAAGATGCAGTCGAGTCAGAGGTGGACGAACTTTTAGAGCATCTTGAAATTGCACATTGTAAAGATAAGTTTCCATCTCAGATGTCAGGAGGAGAACAACAGCGAGTTGCTATAGCCAGGGCGATTATTGCCCATCCGGCAGTTATATTTGCTGATGAACCTACTGGAAATCTGGATGCGGGAAGTGCAGAAATTGTTGCAAAGATGTTGTCGTTGGCATCGCAGAAATACAACCAGACTATTATTATGGTAACACATGATAAGCAGATGGCGGATTATGCAGACAGGATTCTTACTATTACAGATGGAAATGTGACTGAATGATGGGGGCGTTAGGCCTTGGTTGATATACGGAGGCAATTATTATGGGAAAGCAATTATTACAACTAAGCATAAAAAGTCTGAAAAGAAGATGGCGCGAGATTACCCGTGCCTGTATTACAACATTTTTAGCAGTGTTTTTTATAACAGGAGTGCTTCTGTTTCAGGATAATATGTATCAATGGCAGAGGGCAGCTAATAAGGAGAGATTTGGAGATTGGTTTGTCATGGAAACTAATACGACAGTACCAAATCCGGCTATAGTAGAACATCCGTTGCTTGATGGTTATACAGTGGCAGAAAGTGCTATGAAGTTGTATGACGCAAAATGGCAAAGTTACAATCTGTACGTTGGATATATGTCACCTGAATTCCTTGAACAGAGTTATATAGATGTGGAAGTGGGGCGTATGCCACAATCTGATGATGAGATTGCGATGGATTGGAACACGTTGCTAAAGATGGGATATTCATCGGAGCTTGGTCAGACAGTGACTATACATTATTATAGTGACAATAACGAGTTGGACAAGTCTAAAAGAACCAGCGAAAATTATGTATTAGTAGGAATTCTTGAAAGTTATACGGATATATGGAAAAAAGGAAATTATCTTCCAGGAATGCTTGTGACTAAAGAGCGTTATGATGCATTTAATAACAATGGACAGAATTTCTTCATACATAAGCTTTCGGATGATGTAAAAACAGATGATTACAAGCTTATATTTGACAATATTGTCGAGAATAGTAAATCTTCACCAAGATACAATGATTATCTGTATGATTATAAGCCGTGGGGAACAGATTCAGTATATAACTATATGTACATAGTTGTTATGATTATTGGAATTGCGGCTATTACATATCAGTTAATTACCTATAAGAATTCCAGAAAAAATGCATATAGAATTATGCGGGGAATCGGTGCGGAAAATAAGCAGATAACAATGATTACACTGATGGAAAATCTTTTGATTCTTGTAATATCCGGTCTGGTGGGAATATTATTTGCTGCATTCATAGGTAAGGTTATATGTGTATTTATAGAATCCAATATGGGAATTATCTTTTACCGCGTTAAATGGGAAATTTTATTGAAAGGATTTTTGTCTATAGTTATTGCGGTAGTTGTTGAGCAACTGGTGGGCAGACTTTTGTTGTTGAAAGATATATTGGTTCCTGTAAAGAAAGTAGCTGTATTAAGTGAGAGTCCTGCCATTATAAAGGTAGAGAAGAGATTGAACAGGCATAATTTTACAAGGCAGGTTAGTTTCAGATTAACAAAAACTAATGGAGTTAAGGTTAATGTAGGAATTAGAATATTATCTTTGGGTGTTTGCGCTATTATACTCTTTTGTGGTCTTAAAATCCAGGATGCATATGAACAATATATTTACAATGATAGTCGTGAGGATTTGGTGGGATATTATGTGAATGGCTTAAAATTGCCTACGCATATCCCGGGATATTTTGAGTTTGAGAGAATAGATGGGTTAACATTGGCAGAATCATGGAGGGAAAGTGATGCCGAGAAGCAAGAGGCTTTGCGGTATAGCTCTGTTATGATTGATTTGCTTAAGCTTCCTACGCAGGACGAAAAAAGAAGATTAATATATAATGATTTGGAAGAGCAGGCATATATATCATTGGGCGGAGGAAAGTATGCACAAAGATATTTTTTCTCAGTGTATGAAAGTAAATATGCTAAGAATGCTGATACACATATATTAGAAGGAATACCGGATAGAGTTGTCAATACTATTGAAGGTGTGGCAGGTGTCAGTGAGGTGACATATTCAACACAGGAGACTCAGAGAGCATGGTCTTGGGATGGAATGTCGCTAAAAAACATGGCTGCTACAAGATTATTAATATCTCCTAATGGCGAAGCACTTCCACCATATTGTGATACATATATGTTCGTGACTGAATATCATAATCCTACAGAAGAATTGTATAGGAGGCTGAGCAAATATATTGATGCAGATATGGAAGATTATGAAGCATTTGCAAAAGGTGAGCAGATACTTGTACTTGTTAATACAAACGCAGAGGATAAGTACGATGAATCCATAAGTGCAGGAATTAATATTGATTATCATTACTATGGTGCAAAAGTCTATAACGCATCGGACTACCCATACTATGAGTTCATGAATAAAAAAGGTGTAATGGAAGATTATCGCGAGCTGATTAAGAAAACTGTCTACAGAGAAGAGATGTTTGGTGCCTGTGCATCACCAAAGGTTGCAGGAGTTGTTTATCTTACAGATGAAATAAAGGCTGATTTGAAAGATCTTGTTGTTAATTACGGATATTACACTGCTATTGCATCAACAGAACTTGGAAATACATTGTGTGACAATCAAAACAAGCTGGTGGAAGAGTATTTGGGAGAAGAATTACCGGATGAGGCACGATGTGAGATGAAGTACAACAGAATTGCTGTAAAGTATGACTTGTCAGCTTCATTTTCGGCTACTCATAATATACTTGCTAATTATTGCAAAGAAAATAATATATTAATTAGTTCTATAGCAGAGGAAAAGGAAATATTCCGTACGGAATTAATTAATTCAATTTTAAGATATGGTATAACGCTTATTGCTGTCATGGTTATAAATGTGTTAATCAGTGCAATTATTACTATGAACAGATTGGAGGCAAGAAGAAGCCGGGTACAATTGTTGTTAAGAAGTGGTGCAGATAGAAGCAGGGTTCAGCACATATTTATGATTGAAGCGGTAAGAGAATCATTGTGGTGTATATTTACTATGCCGATTGTGTTACCGGTACAGTATCTGTTGTGCACCAGAGCAACTAAAGAGACGAAGTCTAAGAAGCATTTTAAAATTATAATGGCAGGAGTAGGAATAGTTCTTTGTGTTGTGATTTGCGTGTCGGTAGTTGCCTTAGCGATGAAGTCGAAAAATGAAGAAGCGATTGCAGAAACAGCAACTAATAAGGATGATGTGTATACAGGTGATACGATTGAAGAATTCGAGGAGAACGGTGAAAAGTTCTACAGGGAAAGCACAGAGGATTTAGAGATTATCTACCGTCGATTCGATAAGAATGTTATATCTAAAGAAAAAATTGCAGAGTATGAGCCAACCCGTCTAAAGTATGGAGGGGGAACAATTGTTGGTGGCAATGTGTGTCTAATGGGATTGCACATATTAAATGTATTCCAGGAAGAGCCGGTGCGCAGTATTGAATTAACAATATATAATGCAGGTGCGTATTTTGCATCAGGCAGACAAAATTTAGATGGACGAAAGACGTACTATAAGCTATGTGACTCTTACACTGCTGATGTATCAAGTGATGTCTTGGGTACAATGTATATGATATATCAGCTGCAGGATTGCAGGCCGGTAGTGGAGAACGCAAAAGAGGCGTCTATAGCGGACAAGGCTATTATACAGGCAGACATTACATATAAAGATGGCTCAACCAAAACAGAGTACCTGGGACTGGGGTCATATCAAGGTATGCATTGTAACTGGATGGAAATGTATCGTTTGGAGGTTGAGGAGTAACATAAGCGAAAAGATAAGGTGGGTATTATTATGGGAAGACTATTGTTAAAACTAAGCTTTAAAAGTCTGAAAAGAAGATGGCGCGAGATTACCCGTGCCTGTGTTGCGACATTTTTAGCAGTGTTCTTTATAACAGGAGTGCTTCTGTTTCAAGATAATATGTATCAGTGGCAGATGGCTTCTAACATGGAGAGATTTGGCGATTGGTTTGTTATGGATGTAATTAATCCTGAACCAAGTGATTATATAAGGAAACATCCATATATCGAAGGGTATGAACAAGCCTCATATGTTATGCCGGTGTATGCCGGTACTTCCGGGGATAGTATAACTTACATGGGATATATGACGGAAGGTTTTATTGAAAAGAGTCATATAAAGGCAGAGATTGGACGTATGCCGGAGGCTAAGGGGGAGATTGCTATGGATTATGACACTCTTAGCCAATTCGGATATAAAGCAGAAGCAGGACAGAAGATAAAGTTGTACTATCGTGATGGAACACAGAGAGTTTGCAAAGAATACAGGCTGGTCGGTATTCTTAGGAATTATACCAGCTCATGGCCGGATGGAGACCAGTTGCCGGGGGTTATTGTGACTCAAAGTGAGGCAGACAGTTATGACGAAGCTGTCAGAAACTTATATATATATTCTTTGGATGATTCAGTAAGAACGGATGAATACAGGCTGATATTTGATAATATGGAAGAGTCATATGGTAGTCCGCTTATTTATAATGAGAATGTCTATGACTATAAGCCATGGGGCTTGCCAATTGTCTACAATTATATGTATATTCTGGTAATGGCTATTGGAATTACGGCGTTGACATATCAGATGATTGCGTATAGGACTTCAAGACAAGGGTATAATACTAAGTTACGACGCATGGGAGCAACCAAAGGTCAGATTAATTTTATAACATATATGGAAAATATGTTGATTATTGTACCATTTGGATTGCTGGGCGTTGCAGGAGCAGGAATTATTGGTAAGGCTATATGTATGTGGATAGAAGCGCAGATGCAGGTGCATTTTTACCGTCTGAATACGCAGGTTTTTGTGAAGGCACTTATTAGTATTGTAATAGCGGTTATTGTGGAAGAGCTTGTGAGTGTTATATATACAATACATAATAAGAAGCTGGTTAAGGTTGGAGTTTCAAAACATAAAAAGAAGGTTGTTGTCAGTACATCTGCACCGAAAGTTAAGCTTAACAAGAACAATTTTGATTATGTGGTGCATCTTCGTTTTATGAAGAGTAATGGCAGGTATCAGAATTTGGCAGTACGACTTTTTTCATTGGTTATATGTGTTGTTATAGTGGTATGTGCTGTCAATGTGGTTACAGCCTATAAGGCCAATGAAGCAAATGAGGCTACCCCGGATATTATAGGATATAAACAGGAGACAGACAATTATTATTACAGATATCCTATGTTTATAATGTCAAGGTATGGAGGGGGTGCGGGTAGCCCTGATAACTGGAAACATCTGGTTGGTAAGGAATATGGTAATTATGAAGAAGACTTTAACACGTATTTCTTTGGAGATAATTTCAGCCAACAGGAAAGAGTCAGCTACGGATTACTTATGATTCAACATAGCAAGTATATGAAAGACGGTAATACCAACCTTACAAAAGGTTATAGTCAGTCTTTTGTTAATAATCTAAAGTCTGTTAATGGAATTGACAGTGTATTATGCTCATATTTTGAGACACAGAGAATGTGGTCCTGGGATGGTATGGATTTTGAGAAGATGGGAATAGAGAAGCTGTCTAAGGAGGGTGAGGTATCAGTTGCGGAATATGGTGATAGATACTGGTATGCAACTAACTACGTCAGTGCTACGCAGAAATTGTATGATAAGCTTGGCAAGTACATTGATGAACAATATCTTGACTATGAAGCATTTGCCAATGGAGAACAAGTGGTACTTTTTATTGACGACAATCCCAACGGTGAGTATGATGACACAATTAGTGCAGGGGAAAAAATTAATTATCATTATTACGATGTTCCTTTGTATTTTACTGATAATGGCAATCAGGATAAAGTATTTGCGTATAATGATGGATTTGAGAAGCTTGCCATCGGCAAGTTATACTCTAGAGAAGAAGCTGAAGATTGGCGTGCTACAGTATATGCTGAAAACTCTTATGATAGTGAGCATTGGTCAGATGAGGAGTTGTTAAAAGACTGGTACCAGCTTAACTTTAGCGCCTGTGTGGAGCCAACGGTTGCAGGAGTGGTTAAACTTACAGCAGAGATAAAGGAAGAGTTTAAGGATCTTTTTGTTGATTATGGCTATTATACAGCTATAGCATCTGCAAAAATGGCGGAAAATGCCTGCGAGAAGCAGAATGAGCTTATGGCAGATTTGCTTAATATAGATGAACTTCCGGATGATGCTAAGTGCGCGCCTATATATAATCAGGTATCTATATATTATGATTTATCATCATCGTATTCAGCAACAGCTAATATTGTAAAGGTGTATTTTAAGGAAGCTAATGTTAAGTTTATATCTAACACAGAGGAGAAGGAGACCCTTCGTACAAAGACTATAAGTGCATTGTTACAGTATGGTATAACTATGCTTGCGGCCATAGTTATTAATGTGCTGATTATTGCTATTGTTGTGCAAAATCGAATTGCATCAAGGCGAGAAAAACTTAAGACCATGGTGCACATGGGTGCAGACAAATCAAGACTTTGTAGAATATGTATGATGGAAGGTGTCAGGGAATCCTTGTGGTGTGTATTTACATTGCCATTCGTTTTGTTGGTGGAGTATGTGCTTTATAGAAAGACCATAGAGCGTCTGGAATTACAAAGCACGGACTACGATATACTTAGTCCGCCGGCAATAGTTATATGGTTGAAAAAGAAAAAGTATGAGCTTAGCCTGATTTCTGCTGATAGATATGCAGCTGCCGGAGTTGTGGGTATTATGCTTTTCATTGTTATGATAATTCCTTTAATTTCTACAAAGGGAGTTGGAGATGATAAGGAAAAAGTCAATGCAGATTATGTGGTTCTGGAAACTGAAGCGGAGAGAGAAGATAGTACGAAAGCTGAGAGAGAAACAAAGAAGGTTATGGAAGAACCACCACCAACATGGATTAAGACATATAATGAAGAAACGAAGCTTTGGGTGATTTCTAGAGAGAAGGTGGAGAAAGAACCCGGTGTTACCTATGTAAGTTCTTCTACGAATATGGATCAAACGCTATTTTCATGGGGGTTATGGGATGTGGAGTTAAGTAAAGCTATAGTGGATAACAGAGGTGGAACGGATGAGAATCTGTCAAAGTATTCATATCTGGTAAGTATAAGTGTATACACTGCAGGATATGGACATAAGGCCGGACTTGAAGAAAAGGAATATAAAAGATTAAAGGCGGAGACAGATTTGAATATACATATTGGTTGTTATGCACAGCGTACGTCGTATACTTTGTTTGGAGAGCTTACCTTAAGTGAGCTTAGAAAATTTCCTGCAAAGGATGATTATAAATATAGTATACAGATTATGACAGAAGGTGATGATAAGGTTTTTGACTCTGTCGATGTTACAGGCTTAGTTAAATATGAAGAAAAAGAAGAATAATTTTTAAAACTTTTTTAACCCTCCTTACGTATGTATTTATGAAAAGCAATAATACATGTAAGGAGGGTGTTATTATGAGAAGAAAGACTTGCAGTTTAAGAAAGATAGTTGCATGTTTTTTTATGGT
>JAFQIQ010000265.1 GCA_017397445.1 Lachnospira sp. | reverse complement strand
GTATCAATGACAACCGGCAACTTAAGATTATCCGGCACTATAGTAATCTCTGTATTCAGTCTTGTTTCATCAATCTTTGCAGTATATCCGTGCAAACGGTTATACTCCTTCCCCTCCTCTGTCTGCATCATAACAATCGGAAGTGTTGCCTCTGACATAGACACCATTCCCGTAACTTTCACATCAAACTGTGATATTACAAATGACACTACCAGGGATAAGAAAAATACAATCCCATAAAATATACCTCTTCCCAACGAAGATTTATTCTCTTCCATATCACTATTCCTTACTTATCAATTATAATTCCTTATCTTCAAGGAGTCTTCCCAATGTAAGCTTCAGATTCATCTTTTCTTCCAACACATCCACTGACTCTTTTGCTTCAGCATTACATTTACCTGTATAAACTGCTCTTATAAGCAGATTCTTTGGTGTATGCTCCATATCAATAAACTCCAGTATCTGTGTCTGATAACCTGAAGCCTCAAGCCTCTTCGCTCTCATACCATCCGTAATTAACGCCGCCATACGCTCTTTAAGAATTCCATACTCAAACACCGGTGCCATCAAATCATTGGAAATTGTAGCATTGGCCTCATGCTGACAACAAGGCACAGAAAGAATAACCTTTGCACCCCACTTAACCGCCTTGGCAAGTGCATAATCAGTAGCAGTATCACAAGCATGTAGTGTAACAACCATATCCACCTGCTCTACGTCCTTATAGGAAGCAATATCGCCCACATAAAAGTTCAATTTGTCGTATCCATATCGCTCTCTCAAACCATTACAGGTATCGATAACATCCTCTTTGAGATCCAAACCGATAACCCTGATATCGTAGCCTTTAAGAACTTTGAGATAGTAATACATGGCAAATGTAAGATAAGACTTTCCACATCCAAAATCAATGATAGTCTGCTCTTTTGCCTTATCTAACTGTGGCAATATATCTTCTATAAACTCAAGAAATCTGTTAATCTGTCTGTACTTATCGTACTTCGCCTTAACAATCTTCCCCTCCGGTGTCTGTACTCCCAAATCCACAAGAAACTCTACAGGCACGCCTTCTTTAAGCACATACTGCTTACTTCTGTTATGAGACATATCCTTTTGCACTCTTACTTCAGCAGATTTTTTATACTTAACCGTTATATTGCCCTTTTTACCGGAAAGCACCTGTGCCGTAGCATCCGTCATAGTAAACTGCGCCTGCTTATAATCGTTAACAATCCAGCTTTCAAGTTTCACTTTAATCTCCGGCTTGCCATAATTATTATGGAGCACTTTAGTACCTACATACTCCGATGCCTGAAAATACAACTTATCTTTAATCATAACCGGGCGAATCTTAATCTTAGTCGCACCGGCTCCATCTGCCCCTTTCTTTGGGCCACTGACAGTCAAATCAATTAAATTCTCATCTATACATATATTCAAAAGTTCACTAAGTGTCATAACCTCAAACCTACTCGTTAAAATCTCGCAGAAAACATTTCCACTGATTAACATTTTAATAGGTATTACCGATTTGTGCAAGGGTTTGTGACATTTTCAATTAATAATCCGCATTATTAATAGGTGTTGCAAGATATACACAGGTCACATCGTCTATCTCATCATAAAAAACTGAAAGATTAACATTTACCTTGTCTTTTCCCATCTTAATAAAACCATCAATATCCTTATCGTACGCATACACTGTGTACAAATCCTTATCCCTGTTTTGTGTTACTATATCCGCCTCTATTCCGCCAATCATATTATCAACCAATATGTTCTTCATACCATCCGTGAGCTGTCCCGGAATTTCCCCGTGCAGATTAACCGTAACATCCGAATTCATATCAAGTTTCTTCACAATCTTATCAAGCATTTCTTCATAATCAAATGCAGCTTCCACGGAATCATTCAATGTAATTTCTATACTAATGTACTGATTGCACTCTGCCTGGGGAACTTCCCCTACCGTTATGAATCGGCATACAACCCTGCCATTAACCGAATCCTTATAAAGCACCTTTACTTTATTGCCATTATCCGTAGCATCTGTCATCACATAATTATCTACTCCTATCTGTCTTGCTATATCCTGAAGAATTAATTTCTTAGCTGTATCCGTTATATTAACACTTCCATACTTGCCATAAGTGGAAATCACCGCTTCCATATCCGTATAGGCATCACTGTTAAATGCTGTGATTATCTCTTCCTTACCTGCAGTCTTATATTCATTTATCACAACACGCACTGCCGTAACTATCCAAAGTCCAAGTGCAAATATTATGGCTGCCTTGTGAAATGTATGCTGAAATCCCCCTTGCTTCTTGCGGCTCACATACCAATCCTTTATACGAAATCCTATATACGAAAAATAATCTCTAAACATAAAAACCTCCCAATCTATGGTGATAAGGTCATTATTACCACTAATTGGGAGGTTTATACGTTAATTCAATTATTCTTTGTTGTGGCTTAATCCAATTAATCCACAGCACCAAGTCTCGCAAGAGAACGCTTAAGAGCAAGTTCTGCACGCATCATATTGATGCCGTCTTCGTGACTTGCAATTCTTCTCTCAGCTCTGATTCTTGCTTCATTAGCTCTGTTGACATCAATCTCATCAGGCCACTCTGCAATTTCTGCAAGAACAACAACCTTATCAGGAAGCACCTCAACGATACCGCCATGAACGGCTGCTTTCTTATTCTCACCATCTTCGTGAATCTCTAAAGTGCAAGGCATAAGAACTGCCGTAAGAGGAATATGGTCGGCATAGATACCGATTTCACCCTCTGTTGTAGCAAGCTCTACCATATTAACCTCGCCCTGGTAAAACACTCTGTCCGGTGTGTTAATATACAATTCGAACTTGTTGGCCATATGCTTTCCTCCAAATCTTCGGCTTACTTACATTTTGCCAAAACATCATCAATATTACCACAGTTAAGGAAGTAACCCTCTGGAATGTCATCGTACTTTCCTTCGATAATCTCCTTAAAGCCCTGAATTGTCTCCGCGATTGGAACATATCTTCCCTCAAGACCTGTAAACTGTCCTGCAACGAAGAATGGCTGTGAAAGGAATCTCTGAACCTTTCTTGCTCTTGATACTACGAGCTTGTCATCCTCTGACAACTCATCCATACCAAGGATAGCAATGATATCCTGCAATTCCTTATACTTCTGCAAAATCTCCTGTACAGAACGTGCAACCTTGTAATGCTCCTCACCAACGATTCTTGGGTCAAGAATACGTGATGTAGACTCAAGTGGGTCTACCGCAGGGTAGATACCAAGCTCAACGATACTTCTTGAAAGTACTGTTGTAGCATCCAAGTGAGCAAATGTTGTAGCCGGAGCAGGGTCAGTAAGGTCATCCGCAGGAACGTATACAGCCTGTACAGATGTGATAGAACCGTTCTTTGTAGAAGTGATACGCTCCTGCAAAGCACCCATCTCAGTCTGAAGTGTAGGCTGATAACCTACGGCTGATGGCATACGTCCAAGAAGTGCTGAAACCTCTGAACCAGCCTGTGTAAATCTGAAAATATTGTCAATGAAAAGAAGCACGTCCTTTCCACCCTTATCACGGAAATACTCCGCCATAGTAAGTCCTGTAAGACCAACTCTCATACGGGCTCCAGGTGGCTCGTTCATCTGACCAAATACCATTGTTGTCTTCTCGATAACGCCTGACTCTGTCATCTCGTGATAGAGGTCATTACCTTCTCTTGTACGCTCACCAACGCCTGTGAATACTGAGTATCCACCGTGCTCTGTAGCGATATTTCTAATTAACTCCTGAATAAGTACAGTCTTACCTACTCCGGCACCGCCGAAAAGACCGATCTTACCACCCTTCTGATAAGGACAAAGCAAATCTACTACCTTGATACCAGTCTCTAACATCTCTGTAGATGTTGACTGCTCCTCAAAAGAAGGTGCCTTTCTGTGAATAGGCATATGCTCCTGTACTGCCGGAGCCGGTTTATTATCAATAGGATCACCCAATACGTTGAAGATTCTACCCAATGTAGCTTCACCTACCGGTACAGATATTGGGGCACCTGTTGACTCTGCATCCATACCACGCACAAGACCATCTGTAGGACCCATCGCAATACATCTAACAGTGTCATCACCGAGATGCTGTGCAACTTCTACTACGAGACGTTCGCCATTGTTACGCGTAATATTGATAGCTGAATTAATCTCAGGCAGGTTGCCGTTTGCAAACTTAATATCAAGTACGGCACCGATAATCTGAGTTATTTTACCAATATTCATATCTGCCATTTTAGCCTCCATTTTATTATTATTCGATACAATATGCAGCTCAAACGCTATTCAATAGCATTGGCACCGCCGATGATTTCTGTAAGTTCCTGTGTAATAGCACCCTGACGGGCTCTGTTAAACTTAAGGGACAAATCAGCAATCATCTCTTCAGCGTTGCTTGTTGCGTTATCCATTGCCTGCATTCTTGCACCGTTTTCACTTGCCACCGATTCAATTAATGCACCATAGATAAGACTACACATATACTTAGGTATAATCATATCAAGTGCCTCTTCCTCATTCGGCTCATAATTCATCGGTATGTCATCGTCTGCATCACTGCTAATATCCGGATCAACCGGGAGCAACTGGATAAGCTTCGGATTATGCACCACCGTATTCTTAAATGATGTGTAGGCAAGATGAATCTCCCCTATCTCACCTTCCGAAAAGAGCTTTAACACTTCATCGCAGATTTCTCTTGCATCAGTGTACATAGGCTCATTAATCACCTCAGAATAATCGGCTGCAATCTTATAGCCTTTTCTTTCAAGCAATTCCTTACCCTTACGTCCCACCGCAAATATAACCGCATCATCCTTACTGATTTCAGGATTGTCAGTTATAAGCTTAGTGATGTTGGAATTGTAACCACCTGCAAGTCCTCTG
This sequence comes from Lachnospira sp., assembly GCA_017397445.1. Classification (GTDB taxonomy): domain Bacteria; phylum Bacillota; class Clostridia; order Lachnospirales; family Lachnospiraceae; genus Lachnospira. The sequence goes on along the minus strand of JAFQIQ010000265.1, from coordinate 19,682 downwards.
TTAGCTGTTATAACAATAATAGCTTTCTTCTTAGACTCGCTGGCTCTTAAATACTTGTGGTCAACATTGTCTGACTTCGCAAGTATGTTACAAACCGTGCTATACATAAGATCTGAGTAAGGTCTTGTGTTCTCCGCTTTTCCTTTAGCTTTCTGCAGCTTAACTGTGGAAACAAGCTTCATGGCTTTGGTAATCTGACCGGTACTTTGAATACTGTCTCTACGTCTTTTTATGTCTCTCATTGAGGCCATAATTCAATTACCTCCAATCCGCTTCTTACTTAAATGTCTTCTTAAACTCTTCAATAGCATTAACTAATGCTTTTTCTGTTTCCTCGTCCATAACCTTAGTAGCCTTAATTGACTCAGGAATATTAGGATACTTTGTATCGATGTAATCGAACAATCCGTCCTGGAAGTCAAGTACTCTGTCTACATCAATATCAATAACGTACTTCTTAGTAACCGCATAGATAATGATTACCTGGTACTCAACAGGCATTGGCTTGTACTGTGGCTGCTTGAGCATCTCTTTGATTCTCTCACCCTGTGCAAGCTTCTCCTTAGTGTCTGCATCAAGCTCTGAACCGAACTGTGCAAATGAAGCAAGCTCTCTGTACTGAGCAAGGTCAACTCTGATAGGCGCAGCAATCTTCTTCATAGCCTTAATCTGTGCAGAACCACCAACTCGTGATACTGAAAGTCCGGCATTAACCGCTGGTCTGAAACCTGAGTTGAACATCTCTGTCTCAAGATAAATCTGTCCATCAGTAATAGAAATAACATTAGTTGGGATATACGCAGAAACATCTCCCGCCTGTGTTTCAATAATTGGCAACGCTGTAAGTGAGCCACCACCATACTCTTCTGACATACGAGCTGCTCTCTCGAGAAGTCTTGAATGAAGATAGAATACATCACCAGGGTAAGCCTCACGTCCAGGAGGTCTCTTAAGAAGCAATGAAAGTGTTCTGTATGCAGTAGCATGCTTACTCAAATCATCATAAACTACCAATACGTCCTTTCCCTGCTCCATCCACTCTTCACCAATCGCACATCCTGCATAAGGAGCAATGTACTGCAATGGTGCAAGCTCACTGGCTGTTGAAGCTACGATAGTTGTGTAGCTCATAGCACCGTGCTCTTCGAGTGTCTTAACAATATTCGCAACAGTTGATGCCTTCTGTCCTATAGCAACATAGATACAAAGAACATCCTGTCCCTTCTGATTAATAATTGTATCGATGGCAATAGCAGTTTTACCTGTCTGACGGTCACCGATAATAAGCTCTCTCTGTCCTCTTCCGATTGGAACCATGGCATCGATAGCCTTAATACCTGTCTGCAATGGTGTATCAACTGACTTTCTTGTGATAACACCGGATGCAACTCTTTCAATCTGTCTGAACTTGCTTGTAGTGATAGGTCCCTTGCCATCAATTGGCTGTCCGAGTGCGTTAACAACTCGTCCAATCATAGCATCACCTACAGGCACCTCAACAACTCTACCGGTTGTCTTTACTGTATCGCCTTCGTTAATATTCTTAGAATCACCAAGCAATACCGCACCTACGTTATCTTCCTCGAGGTTCAATACCATACCGAACACGCCACCCGGGAACTCCAAAAGTTCACCCTGCATAGCTTTCTCAAGTCCGTGAACACGTGCGATACCGTCGGCTACCTGAATTACTGTACCTACATCTGACACTTCAAGTTCAGTTGAATATCTCTTAATCTGCTCTTTAATAACTGAGCTGATCTCTTCCGGTCTTAAATTCATTAGCTTAAAGCACCCTCTTTCTAATTATTCATAAGGCTATGCCAACTGGATCTTCGTCAAATCCTTTGCAAGCCCTTCAAGTTTAGTTTTGATACTACTGTCTACAACTCTGTCTCCGATTCTGATAACCATACCGCCTATCAGACTCTCATCAATAGCATATTCCATATTAAAACTTACATAGTTAGTAGTTGCAAGAAGTCTGGCAACCACTTTAGCCTTCTGGCTCTCACTAAGCGGTTTTGCTGTAGTAACAACAGCCTTTCCGATTCTCTTAAACTCAAGAACCCTGTCCGTAAAATATGCAAGTGTATCAGTAATAAACTGCTGCCTGTCCTTTGAAACCATAAGGATTAAAAGACCGGTCATATCTTTGGATACAAATTTACCAAATACATCTTCGATAAACTTCTGTTTTTCCTCTTTATCAATCTTTGGATGATTCAATAATTTGCCCAGCTCGTTGTTTTCTTCAAATGCTGTGAGAACTGCGTTAGCTTCCTCATACAACGCATCAATCTTAGCCTCTTCTACGGCAAGGTCAAATAATGCATCACCATATGTGTTAGTCGCTAACTTAGCCATGTATTCTCACCCATTTCATTAATAGTCTGCTCAATTAAAGCATTGCAATCTGCATCGTCTAAAGACTTGGCAACAAGCTTTGCTGCCATCTCTTTTGCAACCACAATAATCTCTCTCTTAACATCATCGACACACTTCTTCTTCTCAAGTTCTGCCTCTGTGTTAGCTCTCTGAATAATTCTTGCGGCTTCCTGCTTAGCCTCATCAATGATTTTCTGCTCATTATGCATAGCAACCTTACGAGCCTCGCTGAGAATTCCCTCAGCTTCCTTCTCAACCGCTTTAAGCTTATCCTCATATTCTGCCTTCATTAAAAGTGCATCCTGCTTAGCAGCCTCTGCACCTTCTATATCACTTGCTATCTTATCCTGACGCTTTTTAAGCATATCTCTTACAGGATTAAACAAGATGTAAGAAAGAAGAATAAAAAGAATAAATACGTTAAACGCTGTAATTGCTGCATCTAAGAGCAACTGATAATCAAGGCCAAATAATCTTCCTTCGGATGCAAGTGCAACCGCTGTATTTCCTAAGAAATTCAAATCTATAGCCTCCTTCCTATCAGCTTAATATTGTTTTGCATGCGAGGCATTCCCTGCCTCCCATATGCTGCTTTCAAATAAAATCTTACTTGAAAGGCTTAACGAACATTAAGATAATAGCTACGGCGAAACCGTAAAGACCTGTTGTCTCCGCAACGGCCTGTCCAAGTAACATAGTTGATGTAACTGCTGACTTTGCGCCCGGATTACGACCTACAGCCTCGCAGGCTTTAGATGCTGCAATACCCTGACCGATACCAGGACCAAGTCCGGCGATCATTGCGATACCTGCACCAAGTGCTGACATAGCGTTTACATAATCCTGTCCACTAATATTACTCATTTCCATAATAAAAATCCTCCATCAAATAAATATTATTCATCTGCAATCTTATCATTGATAAATACCATAGTTAACATACAGAATACATATGCCTGAATGCAACCTGAGAATACATCAAAGTAAAAATGCAATGCTGCTCCGTAACCCAATGTATATGGGTTGAGCAAATCATATATCAAGCCCAGAAGAACGGTACCTGACATAACATTACCGAACAAACGCAATGAAAGCGAGATCGGTGTTGCGACTTCACCAATCAGGTTGATTGGGAATAAAAACCATACCGGTTGAAACAATGCCGTGAAATGTGACAACTTATTCTTTCTTATACCGTTAAACTGTATAAGAATAAATGTAATCAAACCCAACGCCAATGTTACACCATAGTCTGCTGTAGGTGGTCTAAGTCCAAATAGTCCCGCCAGGTTAGACACAATAAGAAATATAAACAAAGTAGATAAGTAATTGACAAATCGCTTTGTATTCTTTCCCATAATGCCATCCACCATAGAACTTAACATATCAATTGCAAGTTCCACAACATTTTGTAATGCGCCCGGTTTATCTGTAGGTTTTACTTTACTTATCTTTATTCTCGCCACAATTGCGATAGTAAGCAAAGTCAACGTAACCAGAAGCATCGCCACATGTGTAGTGGTAATAGCAAAGTCGTAGTCTATGCCGGGGATGCGGAAATTATACAACGGTTTAATAAGGAAACTACTGTCGCCGGCCACCATTGTTGAAATCCTCATATTTCCCACCTTATCACCCTCCTTTTTTTAAGATTCTGGATGTTAATCCACGAACTGACGGCTCTGCATATGCCGACACTTTCATGGACAGCATTCCAATAAACGCTGCAAATATATCGCCTATATTGGAATAATAAAGTGCAACAAACACTGCGAACATAATAGCCATTCTTGTAACCGAACCTATTACCATCGCTTTGCTTGCGCCTCCGTACACCGCTTTGCGAATTTGAAAGCTCATATGAAACACACATATTACTGCGTATAACACACCAACAAGAAATCCGATTGCATAAAACACCGGATTAGGAATAAACAAAAAAATGATTATCTCACCTAGTACCAGATATGCTAAGTCAATTAAAAGCACTCCCGGCAAAGCCTCGTTTAAATCAGTCAACTTTTCTGTCATAACTACCTTCCTGTTTTTCCCTATTCGCCCGCTCTACTTTGCGGTTAATGTCATCTTCCTGTTTCTTCTTACGCAGATGCTCTTCTCGGTCTATTACACTCTTAACAAGAATATATGCGCTTCTTAAGCCGCCCGCCATTCCTAAGAACAGCAAAGGCACAGAAAACCATGTTCCATACTTTCCATCAAGCCATAATCCTAGTGCCAACATCAAAAATGTAGGCACCATAACACACATACCAACTTGTGAAATCAAAACCAGGTTTCGAAACGCTGAGCCGTTAGAGTTCATACATACTTCCTCTCAAATCAGTGATTACATCTATAATATCATTTTACAAGCAAAAAGTCCAATTATTTGCGAATTTTTTTCACATTCTTAACCAACCATAATTGAATTTTCTCCTTATTACTGCTATAATTGCATAAAAAGCTGAGGCCTGTCCTCGAAACGGAGATTACTATGACCAAGATGTATAGAAAAAGACTTATCCCGGACGAATGTGTTCTGTTAAAAGACGATGTAATCGTACAAAGAGACGATGACGAAATTATCACCAGATGGCAGACACTTCACCCAAAGCCGGACTTTTCCCATGGCACATCCTATTATTGCCTAAAAGAAGGTTGGAAAATCAGTATTTTTTATAAAAGTGATAATTCCATAGCTTATACCTACTGCGATATCATCGATACCACTTACGATGAGGCCTCTGACACTTATGTGTTTACTGACCTTTTAGCAGACGTGATTATTGATAATAACGGTTTTGTTAAGGTTGTGGATTTAGATGAGCTTGCTGAAGCATGCAGTCTTGGAATTATCTCTAACGAAATGCTGGTACGCTCACTTCATCAGTTAAATTCACTGCTCACTATTATTTACAACGGTGAATTTAAAAAATATCTTGATGTTATTAAAGAGGTTTGAAACCATGCGGGAAAATGATCTTACATCCAAAATCATATCATTAATTAAAGGGATTGTTATTATAGCGATCGTTGCTTTTGCTATATATACAGCTTACCGCATACTGGTACCTAAGGTTACCGACGTGACACCTTACATCAATACTGAAAAATCTGTAATAGAATCGGAACTTGGTGTGTCACTTCCAAGTGCACCTGATATGATAAGTAAAATATGTAACTACACGAAGGGGGAACTGACCGTCTGCGGCAGCAGCAAGGATGGTATCGCAGTTGTATATATAGACGGTTTGCAGGCCGGGTTACACATTGATAACGCCAAGTACAGTCTGTTTAATATCCAACTTAACAACTCCTCATATCTTGCTGAGGATAATATGACATTTACATATGATGAGTCCTTTAAGGTACTGGATGATATGGCAGATGACACAGCGACAGCAACATTTTATACAAACTCCACCACTAACGAATGTCTGGTAGTTGTTTATAACGACCTGGTAAATAAAGCCGTTGCCATAACATACATCAACAACATGAAGAAATTCACTGAAAAATTATCTGCAATATAAAAGCAAGTCCGGCACCTGCGTGGATGCAAGTGCCGGACTTGTTTTTATTTATTTTACTTAATTGCAGAATAGTCTCCTGCCAGATATTTCATAAGTGCTACAGCATCAGAAATATTCACACGACCATCTTTGTTAACATCACTTGCATCCATGTTAATTCCCGTGTTATTCATACCTGCAAGGTGTTGCTTTAACATTACCGCATCTGCAATACTTATATTACCGTCGGAATTGGCATCTCCAAGAATCATTGATAACTTAACAGTTACATTTCCTTCCACTGCCGTCTGATTATCCGTCAATGTAATCACATTACCGCCGGCATCATAGAAGTCCGCATTCTCAGCCAATGAATCCTTTGCAGTTATACCGCTTATTGTATATCCCGCAGGGAAGGTAGCGCCGGAAATCTTAACTGTCGCCGGAGTCTGTAATGCTTCTCCCTCGTAATCCTCTGTATTATTTCGGATAGTATTTGTTCCACTATATGTTCCGCCTGTAATAACCAACTCACCATAATTGTCAATAACTGCTCTCTCCGGTTCTGTACCCACAGCCTCATAGGTTCCACCATTAATTATGACCTTGCCAATATTATCCACAACGCAATCCGGTGCCTCAAACTTACCATCTTCAATAACCAATGTACCGCCATCATTCCATATACATGAATACTTACCTATAAAAGTTCCGCTCTCAATCGTAAGGGTTCCTATGCAATTTGTAATCAGGTCTGTGAGGCTGCTACTTCCTGAACAATCCATAGTTCCACCGTCCACACTACTCTTTATTACAACTTCCGCTCCCTCAAACCATATAGGTGAACTGTTTGTTCCTACATATACATATTTCTTTCCATTGAGGTCCAACGTGAAATTACCATTATAAACATACGCCGTATCTGAGGTTGTTACATCATTAACCATTGTGATTACTGAACCTGTGGTCTTCGTAGCCTCACTAAAAGCTTCTCTCAAGGAATTATGTACTGTAACTGTTCCATCCTTTGTTTTCACTGTAAAATTAACGATTTTAGTTACATAAACATTGCCTTCAACCTTTTGCTGTCCGTCCTCCAAAGTTATTAACTGCTCTTTATCGTCATAGACACCGTATCCTTCCACTAAAACATCGGCAATTTCACAATTATCCACGCTAAATCCATTCGGATAATTACCGCCTTTCACTTCTGCAACTGCGTCAGTATCTAGCAATTCACCGTAATAATCTTCAGTATTATTGTAAACCAGGTTGATATTATTATATATACCACCGTTAATATGAAGCTCACCATAATTGTCAACAATCGCATTATACGTGCAATCGTATAAACCACCGTTTAAAATAGTCACACCTGCATTATCAATTGCATATTCGGAACCAATTATATTGCCACTTTCTATTGTAAGAAGACTTTCATTCCATACAGATGTATAACCGCCTTTTACAGTGGCCCCATCAATAACCACTTCGCCGCTCCAGTTGTGGATTGCATCCGCATCTGTCGCCGAAGCGTCAATGGTTCCACCAGTGTCACTGCTTATTATCTTAACCTTGGCATCCATTATTCCTACAGCCTGCAAAATATTTTCTGTATCATCATTAACATATATAAGCTTCTTGCCATTTAAGTCAAATGTAAAATCGCCTTTATATGCATACGCAGTAGCTGATGTTGTTATATCACCAAGCAGCTTAACAGTTGACTCCGGATTTTCTCCTGCAACCGCAAAGGCACTCTGAAGACTGTAAAACTTGGTAACACTGCCGTTTTTTAATGTAACTGATACATTATTATTAGCCCCTTTTACGGTCACAGGACCTGACACTTCCGTCTGTTCATCCGTAAGCTGAATCATGTTTCCATTGGCATCATAGTATGATGCACCGTCTGCAAGAGCATCCTTTAACGGCATTTCATAAAGACTAAGTCCACTTGTGAAAGTACCACCCGCAAGCTCTATATATGAATTCATATTAGTGCCTGTTACACGGTTAATTGCGTTAGCGCCCTTAAATGTACCACCTTCAACCACTAATGTTCCTATATTTCTAACCGCACAATTAGCATCATCTGTCTCAAGGCTATATTCAATAGTACCACCCTTTATAATACCGGTCCCTTTGTTAACGAGACCTACGTCGCCACCGCTTATTGTTCCATCATTAATTATAAGCTGTGCCGTTTCAAAGCTAATAACAGGAATACTATGCTGACTCTTAATAGTTGTACCATTAACTATTAACGAACCATAATTAACTACTGTCCAGCCGGATGCTCCTGTAGATTCAAGAGTTACGTTACCCAAATTGACATAACCGCCCTCTTCCACATCAATTGCACAATACACACTGTTTGCACAGTCCTGAATTATCTTGCCTCCTGCGACAGAACTTGTAACATAAAGCTTTGCATAGGAAATAGTGAAGGAAATACCATTTGTGGTATCTGAAATGGTCTTACCGTTCAAGTCGAAAATTATGTCGCCCTCGGTAATATCGATTTTTTCCGCCATATCCACATCAGCCAGTAAAGTAACTGTTGAACCGGCATTTTTCATAGCCACACCAAATGCACTTTTTAAAGTATAGTATTTTGAAACCGTTCCATCCTTCAACGTAACCGAAACGCATTCCTGTCCGGCTCCCTGCACCCGCACAGAGCCGGTTATCTCCTGCTGTTCTTCTGTTATTGTAATCACTTGATTACTTGAATCATAAAAGTTTGCACCTTCCACAAGCACATCTGCTATGTAAGCACCACCTATAACAAAACCGTTAGGATATGTTCCACCGGCCACATAAGTGTTGGCTGCATCGCCGTCACAAATGGTCTTTTCACCTTTAAAGGTACCGCCCTTAATTGTCATATTACCCTCATTAACAATATCTGCGTAATATGTTCCTATGTCTACTGCTTTAAAGCTGCCGGAATTAATCACCGCAACACCACTATTTAAAATAGCTGATGTACCACCTTCAACAGTTCCGCCATTAACCGTCAGTGTTCCACAATTCCATATTCCTGAATACGGACCGCTTATGTACCCCTTTTCGATAACAAGTTCTCCACCTAAATTGTATATGGCATCAAGTTCAGCAGCTGTTATTGAGCCTGCCGCACCGGTATCTTTAATAGTAAGCTTTCCGCCTGAAATCTTAATCATCGCAGAATCATACGCCGTTCCTGTATAATTCAGATTCTTACCATTCAAATCTAAATTAAAGTCACCCTTTGACATATATGCCATAGTTTCTGTTAATATGTTATTTAATATTTTCACAGTAGAACCCGCATTCTCTGACGCTGCATTGAATGCCCCCTGAAGACTGCTAAACGTCTTAACAGTTCCATCTTTAAGCGTCAATGAAGCAACTTCCGCAGCACCTGAAACATAAACCTTTCCTGTAACTGCTGTCTGGTCGTCTGCAAGCTCAACCACTGTATCGTCAGAGTCAAAGAACTGTGCACCGCCACCAAGAATATCCTTTAACGTTCCTGCTCCTGCAATTGCAAAGCCATCCGGATATGAACCACCCGTAACAGTTACCACACCCGGGTAGTTTGTATCTCCCAATCTGTTAATAGTAGTTGCACCATAAAATGTTCCACCTTCAATAGTAAGTGAAGCCTCCGGAACATTAGAAAAAACAGCTGTACCACTTTCACCATAACTATATGTACCGCCATAGATATTAGCCACGCCAACGTTCCTTATAGCATAATCATTTCCTTTAAAAGTACCGCTATTGATGCTTAATCTTCCCACATCATCATTGTATATGGCGCACCAGCCTGTATTCTCTATTGTTGCATCACTAACCGTAATAGCACCATAATTCACTATTGCACTACCGTCATCGCCGCCACCCTGAAAACAGACGCCGTCAATGTCAACAATGGCAGGCTCTTCCACCCACATAAGTTCATGATGCTGGTAAATGTGTTCTCCCACAACTTTACCGCCCGAAACGCTGCTCATAAACTTAACCTTACCGTCGTTAACAAGGATTCCGTAAAACTCTTTCTCTGTAGTAACGGTAAATATCTTTCCATTCAGGTCGAATACTATATCCCCGGCATTTATTTCCAGCAATTTAGTTATCTTTGTATCCTTAAGCAACTTCACTGTTGCTGACTTAGCAGCCTGTGCCGCATCAAATGCCGCCAAAACATCCGTGTACTCCGTAGCTTCGCCACCCTCTATCGACACACTTGCTACTGCTGTTGTCTGTGTTTCCTCTGCCCACACAATTGTACCAAACATGTTCAGCTGAACACTTGTTACAACCATAATAATGGTCAAAAACACACTAATTAATCTTTTCGCCTTTCTACCCATAGACTACCTCCTACGTAATATATTCAGTTTTTCACACAATTAAACTATTTTTATGATACACCTTCTTTTGAAGTTTGTCTACAAAAAACGGCATAGCCAAAGGCTACGCCGCTCAAATATTTACTCTTCCACTATATACACATCATCCGGTGTCAGTCTTCCCTGTGGTGTAAACACAATCCAGTCAGTCACTGTATCAAATGAATACACTCCTACATCACCTGTCTTAATTCCTTTTACATAATATGGATCCTGAGTTAATTCTGCCGTAATCATACCATCCTTAACTTCCTTGACCTCAAACCATATATGCTCTCTCTCGAATTCAGCATTTTCCTTAAATTCCTCATCAATATCAAGACCGATCTTAACAATAACTGTATTATCCTTGTCTGCTGCCAACTTCTCCATATATGAGATACGTTCCAAAGCCAACGCTTTCATACGCTCAGTCTCAGTTCTTGTAAACATATATATCGGATTGTCTTTAAGCACCTCATCAAACACATCTACAGGAGTAACACGCCCATTCTCATAATCTTCATGTGTAAGATACACAAACACACAGGATGTATCTGCATTATGACCTTCTTCTCTGTCTGCCCTACCGCCAAGAATATTATCAGGATACATATTTAATGACTCTTCCCAATTTCTATATGTAACCACTATAAAATGTCCGCTTGTTGTCTTAGTTAAAAACATCGGTTCACCCGCATCCATCGGCTCCTGTATCAGTCTGGTAGCCATAGAATCAAGAATATTTCCATGCATATCATATGTCTCTTTATGAGAGTTAAGAATCTCTAATTCTGATAACCCGCAACGATTAAGTCCATGGGTATGAAGCCACACATCATCTTCTTCCCCTGCAACAGCCTGAATAGAATATATGTATCTTGGTGCAGGATGCACATTAGACTGAGCCGCAAAACGCACCCATCTTCCCGATAACAGCTTCTCTGCTGAATCATCCAGGACAGCCACCGCATCCGGTACCAATCCTGCAACAATCTTTAGCTGTGCATGGTATGATGCGAAACAATCTTCGTTAAATTCCATAATCACATCAAGTCCCGTGTGACTTCCACCAATTATCTCCTTGTCAATATCCCTAAAATAATGCTGTAATCTCATCATAGGCGGGATCTCAAACTGAATCGGAAGTATCATAGTCTTATACTGAACTCCATCAACCTCAACAAGCAACCTCATTCCTCGTGTGTATTCCACTCCACACACCGTAACGATTGGCTTATCACTTTCCACCATTTCTTTTGAGATTACCTTGCAAGTCCCCGATGCCTCCAGATTAGCTAACAATCTTTCAACACTCTGCAAATCCTCTTTATTCTTTGGGATAATTGTCATATACGAATCTCTGTTCATAGAATAACTCCTCTCACCACTTTATCTCAAGTTCCACCGGACAATGGTCTGAACCCATAATATCCGTATGAATCTTTGCATCAACCAAATGCTCCTTCAAACTCTCCGATACCACAAAATAGTCAATACGCCAACCGGCATTCTTTTCTCTTGCCTTAAACATATATGACCACCATGAATATATACCTGTAACATCCGGATAAAAATATCTGAACGTATCTACATACCCGTTCTCAAGAACTCTGTTAAAGCTCGCTCTTTCTTCATCCGAAAACCCTGCACTATGATGGTTGCTCTTAGGATTCTTCAAATCGATTTCCTGATGAGCTACATTTAAATCTCCACAGAATATAACCGGCTTGTTTGCATTCAGACCATTAATGTATGAAAGGAAGTCTGCTTCCCACTGCATACGATATTCTAATCTGGCAAGTTCTCTCTGGGAATTAGGTGTATACACCGTCACCACATAATAATCCTCAAACTCTGCCGTAATCACTCGACCCTCATGGTCATGCTCATCCACACCAATACCATATGTTACATTAAGAGGCTCTTTCTTTGTAAACAATGCTGTACCCGAATACCCTTTTTTCTCTGCATAATTCCAGTACTGATAATACCCCTGCAAATCAAGGTCCAACTGCCCTTCCTGCAACTTTGTTTCCTGCAGACAGAACACGTCCGCATCCGTTTCATTAAAGAAATCCATAAATCCTTTCTGCATACATGCACGAAGGCCATTAACATTCCACGAAATTAACTTCATAAACTTATTCCTTACAACTTAATTTCAACATTTCTTCCCGTAGGCTGATACTGATAATATCTTACCCCGGCAGCATTGAGCATACGCTTTGATGCGATAACAGACGCCGTGTCATAATACTTGTCACACTCATAAACCACAGTCTTTATACCTGACTGAATAATCGCCTTTGCGCACTCATTACAAGGAAACAATGTTACATACACCTTAGCATTCTCAAGACTTCCGCCTCTATAATTAAGAATAGCATTAAGCTCGCCGTGTGCAGTGTACATATACTTAGTATCAAGTGCCTCGCCGTCTCTTCCCCATGGAAACTCATCATCAGAGCAGCCCACCGGCAAACCGTTGTAACCCATAGACAAAATCTTATTATCCTCACTTACAATACATGCTCCGACCTGTGTATTAGGGTCCTTTGAACGTAGTGCTGACATCTTGGCAACTCCCATAAAATACTCATCCCATGATAAATAGTCCGTTCTTTTATCGCTCATGTGCGTACCTCCACAAATAATTAATCAAACATATTGATTCTTCTGATGTGTCTCTCGTCATTAGAAAATTTTGCATCAACAAATGTATCCGCTATTCTGAACGCCAATTCAGGTCCGATTACTCTTGCACCCATACAAAGTACATTGGCATTATTGTGCTCTCTTGTAGCCTGTGCACTGAAACAGTCACTGCAAACTGCTGCACGAATACCCTTTACCTTATTGGCAGCCATACTCATACCGATACCCGTACCGCAGATAAGAATTCCAAGCTCACACTCGCCACTTGTAACAAGATCTGTAACCTTCTTTGCATACTCCGGATAATCACAAGACTCTGTACCATAGCAGCCTACGTCTTTAAGCTCAATTCCTCTCTTTTTAAAATGTTCCACCATCTGATTCTTTAACTCAAATGCACCATGATCACAACCAATTGCTATCATCCTAATTCTCCTCTTCTTCGTTCATATTATCAATTATTCGCTGTGCGGCTTTGCTCACTAAAAACTGCAGTTTTTCAAAGCACGCTTTATACTCATCCGCACCTCGTCCGTAAGGGTCGGCCACTTCTTCTTCCGGCTCCCTTACAAACTCGCACAGAGTATATACATTAATTGCTCTGTCAAATGTGTCATATAACTTCTGCTTCATGCCTTGATTCATAACCAGTACCAAAGTGTCACTTCCAAAATCCCTGCTGTCTATCTGAACTGCATTATTACTTGGCATAATAAGACCATAACTTGCTGCTACTGCAACCGCCTTGGGATTATACGGTTCCGGAAACAATACAACCATTCCTCTTGAACCCACAAGTATATCTTTTCCCTGCAGCAGATTCTCCATAATAGTGGCTGCCATAGGGCTTCTGCACGTATTACCCAGACACACAAATATTACTTTCCTGTAAGTATTCACTTCCCACTCTCCTGATTATTAGTCTTCAACATCAATTATAGTATGTCCCGCCGCTTTTATCAACCTATTCATTACAGCCAGTCCAACATCTTTCGTACTCACACTTTCGGCATAGATGTAGTCCACTTTACACTCATCAAATTCCCTGAGTGCCGCATACAAATCCCTAGCCGCCAATGCCTCATCATCTCTGCTTCCCACAGGAATTACCACATCTGCAACATACATACCTGCAGTTTCTTTCGGTGCCATAACTCCTATTCTCTTGCCTTTGTCCTGATGCTCCCTTGTCATCTTGTTAATGTACTCAACAACCTTTTCTGCTCCATTCCTGCTCTCCACAAGAGTAAGCTGTGCTTCAGGTGCATAATGCCGATACTTCATTCCGGGCGCCTTAGGTGTTACCCCTTCTGCAAGACTTCCCATAATAGCAGGGTCAATCTCTACTTCTCCCAACACATTTTCCAATTGGGCTTTAGTCACATATCCCGGTCTTAAAATCATAGGAATCTCACCACTAATATCAACAATTGTAGACTCCACACCTATATCAACCGTATCATCCGCAATTATCATATCAATTCTTCCCTGCATATCGTGAATAACATGCTTCGCCCGTGTAGGACTAGGCTTTCCCGATGTATTGGCACTTGGTGCTGCAACATACACCCCCGCCATCTCTATAAGCTTTCTCGCCACCGGATGACTCGGCATCCTTATGGCAACAGTATCAAGACCTCCTGTTATGGAATCCGGAACTATGCTCTTCTTTTTCAGAATCATAGTAAGGGGACCCGGCCAAAAATGCTCTGCCAGCTTCAAGGCTCTCTCGTCAACCTGCTCTGCCAGTTCATACAAAGCATCCACATTAGCAATATGCACTATAAGCGGATTATCCGATGGTCGTCCCTTTGCCGCATATATCTTTAATGCCGCTTCTTCCGTCAATGCATCTGCTCCAAGACCATAAACCGTTTCCGTAGGAAATGCCACAAGTCCTCCGCTTCTTAAAACAGACTTCGCCTGTTCATATATCTTTATATTATCTTCTTCATTATCTGTTACATACGCAATAATTGTATCCATATTATCTCTCCATATTCTAACAATCTGCGTATCTATTATATAATAAGATAATTCTCAATTCAACAAATATTCCAATACTCCGCTACACAAAGCCTCTGCCACCTTCTGCTGATAATCGTCCGTATTAAGCAATGCCGCCTCGCCGGGATTCGATAAAAATCCACACTCTGCAATAACCGCCGGTGCTGAAGTATTTAATAATATGTAATAGGAATCATCAGCTTTCTCAACTCTTTTATTAGAAGAATCCACCTGTTCCACAAATGCCTGTTGCAAAATCCCTGCCAGTTTTTTACCTTCCTCAGACCCCTCATAATAAAACATTTGTGCCCCCTTAACCGAGGCACTGCTGTAACTGTTTTGATGTATACTAATCACCGCATCCGGATTGCTTCGCTCTATAATCTCACAGCGTGCTTTCATATCAGCACGCTTTTTATTGCTGTCACTCTCATTATAATGCCCCATATCCTCTGTTCTTGTCATTACCACGTCTACTCCTGCATTTTTTAAAAGCACTTCAAGTTTTTTCGCAATTGCAAGATTAATATCTTTTTCCAACAATCCTTCCGAACTTGTTTTTCCCGGGTCAATTCCTCCATGTCCACTGTCTATAACAACTGTTTTTTTTGTAAAATTAATATTAATCTGCCCGCTTTCCCCTTCTTCTTTTCCTTCACTGTGGCTGTGTCCTGAATCAACTCCCATCACGCACATGGGAAGACACACACAGGAAGCCACATACACTCCCAGAAGCATCATAAATGCCATAAATATTTTTAGTTTTTTACTATTCACGTCTCAGCCTTAAATCCTCTTTTTTTATAATTATGTAACTGCCTTTCTTCTTATTACAAAAACAACCCGCATATAGGCCATATTGTGCTTATATGCGGGTCTGCGTACAAAAAAACCTTAATTCATTATGATACTGATATGCTTCAGCCTTTAACCTGCCTAATTCTAATATAGGTGCAACTAACTTTGTGATATATAATCATTGCCTGTCTACATTACCTAAAAAACATCTAAACTTATACAAGGTTTCTGACTGAATAACCAATGGGTCCGGTTCGGCAGGCACCTCCAACAAGCCCACCTTATACATCTTCTGTAACCTTCGCAATTCCTTGGTATTACCTCCGCAAACTGCCATACATACCGACATATCCTCTAATTCACTTAACAGCTTTTCCAGCCTGCCTACCTTCCAGACATCCGTTGCCCCTGTGACAAGTCTTATGTCACAGCGTTTTAATTCTTCAAGCGTGTTGCTTTTATCATTTGCCATATCAATAATGACTACCTCATATTCTCCTGACATATAATCTGCCATAGCATTGCCGGAGTCACACACATGAAAATCGATACATTTATATGTAAAATGCCTCCTATCTGCAATACCACCAATCACATCACACATTCTCATATAATCCTTGTGGTCATTAAACTCCACAACGCAGGTTTTCATACCACATCCATTCGCATAATAATTTGCCAACATTACCGCCAAATGCGTTGTTCCCACGCCTCGCGCCGAACCCATTACTCCAACTTTTATTACGGACGATGTGTTACACTTATTTCGCTTTCTTAAGTTCCAAAGCTTCAATCACTGCCTCCTCAAATAATCGGTTAGTCTCATTCCACTCATAAATACACGGCATACGGTAAAACCGTCTCACGTTCCCTGCCCTCTTTACAAGTTCATAAAACCTTTTGCCACTGATATGATTAACAAATGTCGCTACCTCCGTAAGCCCCAAACATTCGGAAGCAGCCTGTTTCTTTTTTCGATATCCACATGTATCCACGCATATGCATCGCACAGATTCATCAACTCCATCAACATCCGGCCTCTCTACTCCATAGTCATACACTACAATATCATAACCTGACACATCGCAGTCTACACCACCGCCATAGTCCGGCATAATATATATTCCGTGCCTCATATAAGCCCCTTGTTCACTCAGTCTTCCCTTACACGCTTCCGCGAATACATCCTCTCTGTCGTTGCATCTTCGATACAACACTTTTCTGCCTCTGTAGCACCTATGCAAAAAGGCCGCTAAACATAAGCTAAAATGTGTCGTACCTACGCCGTGTCCCGTTCCATACACGTAAATATCCCTCACCGCACAAGTATTATTCTGTTTTCTGCTATCATCTTTGCTTTTCGCAACAACTGATAACGCCTGTTTTAATTCTTTAATGGATTTAAATCGTTGAATTCGATTGTGTCTGATACATCTTCTGATAATCGGACCAATCGTGTCTGAATGCAGTTGGCACAGTGTTTCCGTGCTTTCTGCCAAAGATTGCATATGCCCTCCATTAAGCATATACAAAAGTAACATCCCCATGCTGTATATATCTGTCCGGGCTGACGAAACCTGTCTGTCCTGGCTAAACTGTTCAGGAGCTGCATACTCCGCCGTTGAAAAATTCTCCTCCACGACTTCTCCCGTATATCCTGAACTGTCAAAATCAATAAGACAAACTTCATACTCATTCTTATGATTACTGCCAATTAAATTATGTTTCTTTGCAGATTTATTCCGAACCATAATATTCGCCGGCTTTATATCCATATGAATGACTCCCACACAATCATGCAGATATTCAAGAATCTCACATATACAAACGCCCATATGGGCTATCTGCTTCACTGTCAGATTCTCATTAGCAATTAATTCCGCCAATGATTTACCAGCAATATATTCTTCTATAATGCAGATACTATCACCACTGACTTCTACGTCATATACTAAAGGTATGCCGGGATGTTTGAATTCTTTGATTGTATTCGCCTCTTTCAAGGCACGCTCACAATCTGCGCTTCCGCCTGATACAACCTTAGCAATCCGATAGACTTCCAACTGCCGGTGCTTTACAAGATACACCTTAGAATGTCGCGTCTGAGCTATCAGCCGTATCACTTCATATCTTCTCTCGAATGTTTCTAAATATACCTCCTCTCCATAATACTGCGGCTCATTTACTATATTAATACATTTCCTATCATATGTCAATATATTTTTCATACTTTTAATGAATTTATTTTATTACCACATTTTTCTTAGCATAATAGCATCTTTACATATCCATCAAAAATGGGTATTATAATAATATAGACGCTTATGAATGGAAGTGATATTTATGAAGATAGAAAAACTTAATGATAGACAGATACGCTGCACCCTTCGCAAATCGGACCTTGCTTCAAGGCATCTTAAGATAAGTGAGCTTGCCTACGGCAGTGCCAAAGCAAAGGAGCTTTTTAAAGACATTATGCAGCAGGCATCATCAGAATTCGGTTTTGAGGCAGATGACCTTCCTCTTATGATAGAGGCAATTCCAGTATCCTCAGAGTGCATCGTTCTTATAGTTACTAAGGTTGAAGAACCGGAAGAACTTGATACACGCTTTTCGAAGTTTTCATCTACAGATGACGACGATGATGACCCTTATTCCTACGACGATGATTATGACTCTCTTACAGACCTTGACTCTGAGAGCAATACTTTAGAGAATCTTTCAGCATCTGATGAACTGGATATTCCTGACAGTGGTATGGCTAAGGATGTCCTTAATATATTCAATACTGTTAAGGACCTGATAGAGCACAGTCTCCAAAAAGCAAGCGATTCTCCGTTAAATGTTTCAACACCGGAGGGCGACTTCACCGTGGACACTTCCACTAACAGTATGTCCGATTCAGAGACCAATAAACACGTGGTACGAATTTTCTCTTTTGAGAATTTTGATACAGTCAGCGAAGCTGCGAACACCGCATTACTAGTTTACAACGACAAGAACTCTCTTTATAAAGACGAGTCCAACTCAAAGTATTACCTGGTAATCGAAAAATGTATATGCAATTCCATATCCTTCAACAAGGTTTGTAACCTGCTGTCGGAATACGGTACAAAGGAGCAGTCTTCTGTAAGCAGAGCTAACTTCTTCAAGGAGCATTATACCTGTATATGCAAGGATAGGGCATTGCAGGTTATGGGAAAAGTGTAGAATATGTACAAAAAGTCGCTTGGAAACATCCAAGCGACTTTTATGCGTCTATATTAGCCTACTGACTCAAGATATGTGTTAATATCCTCAAGCAAATCATCACAGTTCATTCCATGAACCATGCAAGCCTCCTCCAAAGACTCTCCTGCTGATGATGGACATCCTACACAGTGCATACCTGCACTCATAAGAATAGGAATAATACCTGCATCTATAGCAATAGCTTCACCAATCTTAGTATCCTTAGTTATCTTCATAATGTTAATCTCCATTTCTGCGTCGATTAAGTATTTCATAAGTAGTAAAAGCGGTTTCGACGCCACCGACTTACTTTTCTACTATAATAGTCCTTGCCCAAATTGTCAAGTTGTATGCATTATTGATAAAAATTTCCTATAGAAATTAGTACCATTTTTATTAATGTAGTTGAATTTTCTATTTTTTTATCGTATAATCAAGAAAAGCAAATCTAAAGGAGGATTATTAACATGGCATACGTAATTAATGATGATTGTATCAATTGTGGCGCTTGTGCAGCTGGTTGCCCGGTAGAGGCTATCTCTGAGGGTGCTTCTCATATGGAAATCAACGCTGATGTTTGCATCGATTGTGGCGCTTGCGCAGGTGCATGTCCAGTGGATGCTCCACAGGCACAGTAATCTGTACTTAATATTAACAAAAATCACAACGCCAATACGTTGTGATTTTTTAGGGTTACACGTTAGTC
>JAFQIQ010000264.1 GCA_017397445.1 Lachnospira sp. | reverse complement strand
GACTGATATAATCCGGCAACTATAAACTTCGCCTCATCTTCACCATAAGCTACAGTAACTTCATCACCGATTCCAACCTCAAGAGCATCTGCAACTATCTGAGTAATCAAAATTTCGTTATCATATCTAATCTCACGCCCTTTTAAAGTTCTTGTCATTACAGATGGATCACTGTATGATTCACACATATAATTCTCACCGTTAACGGATGCATAGCATCTGTAGGTATCACATTTTCTTATAATATCACTATACTCTTCAATAATTGCTTCTGCTTCGTCAAAACGACCTTCAACAATACCGTCTTTATGCCCTAACTCAACATTTACCGAAATAAGCCCCATAGCTTCCATCGCCTCCCTGGACGACAACAGATTACCTGTAAGATTAACTGTTATCATGCAAAAAGTTAGAATTGCAATTATAAACAATGTAGCTATGTATCGTTTCTTTTCCGATGTAAACTGTCTTACTGCCACACTTGCCGCCAATAACTTTTTCGCTATAGGAAATCTAATCCTGCTACTCCAGTATATTACATCCCTGCCGCCGGAGATTGCCCGCACAGGCGAGATTGCTGCAATTTTTCCGGTTTTAACAATAATCAGCAGTCCTGACACTGCCAGTAATATTAATACGCACATCAATGCTTTCCCTACAGAGAATCCTGAAGTCGGCATTATAGCCGTAATCTCTATACAAAGAGCACTTATAGCCCTTTCTAATGGCACACTGAAAATAACACCAAGTATAGCTCCTACCGACTCTGCCAAAAGATATTGCAGTCCCATTACCAGTCGTATCTGCTCTCTTACAAAGCCCTGTGCCTTCAACACACCTAAATCCACATAATCAATCTCTATTTCAGTACCGATACTGTGTCCCATAACCACAAGCATTACTACAAAAAGACATATTACAAATGCTTGAACAATTCCCATAACCACATCTGTCATAAGAGTTGTATAATGAACACTTTGATATTTGTTCAACGTTCCAAAAGCAGTAGTAACTATCTTTGTTTCAAGATTCAACTGACGTTGAAACTTAGCAATAGAAAGCTCAGAATCTTCCGCCTGATGAATTATGACACAGGTCACATCAATAAATGCGTCCTGCGTCTCCAAAGGTTTGGTTTCCCTGTATATTTTGTCAAAATCTTCGTCACTTATAAACACCTGTTTCCAGCCGATGTTGGTGGCACCTTGTGTAGGCTCCTGAACAAAGCCTTTTACAACAAATGTGTATTTTTTATCTATAACACTATAAGTTATCTTATCCCCTACCTTACATGACAACACTTGCCTAAGGCCATATGGAAGATATATTTCTCCCGATGTCAGCACAGGAGTATCTTCGGTCAAGCCATTTAACTCATCATTAAACAGACTTATACCTTCTCTCATTCTCATTAAGAAGTGGCTGTTATTAGTTGTTTCTTCCCCCACTGTTGCTTTACCCGCACTAATTGCACTTATGTATTTAACATCCGAAACAAGTTTGCTGCCTTCAAGCTTTTGCCTAATTTCATCAGTAAGGCTTTCGCTTCTTATAAAGCACTGAACTTCCCCTGCTTCCAGTTTAGTCAAAGCATTATCCATACCTTTGTAATAATTATCTTTCACGCTGTTCATAGACGCAATCATAGAAACTACTATTGCAGTTAGTAATACTACACATATAAATGTACCCTTCTTACGTCTGATACCTGCTATAAGTAAAGTCATAACCGCCATACGCCACCTACCATTCCATAGAAGAAAGCCATGCGTTAACCTGGGCTTCACGGCTCTTCTCATCCTGAATATCATAAGGAGGCAATGTTAATTCTCCTGCAATCTTACCATCCGCTATATATAAAATTCTATTTGCTCTGAGTGCTGCCTTAATATCATGAGTTACCATAAGCACACTCTGTCCTGCTTTATTAATATCAGTTAACAGATTAAGCACTTCAGTTGTATTCTTTCTGTTAAGAGCTCCTGTAGGCTCATCGGCAAAAAGCAGTTTCGGCTCATTAATTACAGCTCTGGCTATAGCACATCTTTGTTGCTCGCCACCTGACACCTGACTTGGCAAATGTGTTTTCACATGTAAAACTCCCATCTGAGAAAGAAGTTCCTCGGCTCTTTTTCTTACCTCAGCAGCCTTCTTTGTTCTATTAAGGTATCCGGGTACTACCACATTTTCAAAAAGACTTAAGTTACTTACCAGATGCATCTGCTGAAATATAAATCCAAAATCGTTATATCGCAACTTAGCAAGCTCTTTCTCCTTCATCTTAACAATATTACGCCCTTCATACAATACCTCTCCTGCAGTAGCATTATCCATTCCGCTAAGTGCATAAAGAAGCGTAGATTTGCCTGAACCTGATGCCCCGCACACAACGGTAAAATCGCCTTCAAACAACTCCAAATCAATATGTGACAATACATGCACCTGCCCACCATCATGAGCAAAACTTTTGCAAAGTCCCTTTGCTGACATAATTACATTACTCATAAGTTCTTTCCTTTCTTTGATTATATGCCTATGTTAACAAGAAAGTTATTAAGAAGTTCTTAACAAAACAATTATTTTATCTTTTTTCATATTCCGTTATTTCCTTACAGGCTTTTCCCGAAAGCCACAGCACGCATATCAGATTGGGTACTGCCATTAAAGCATTGCATATATCCGAAAAGTCCCACACCAGCTGAAGGGAACACACTGCTCCCACAAATGTTATTAAAGAATATCCTAAACGATATATCATACAATATTTTCTGCCAAACAAAAACTCAAAAGCACGCTCACCCTGATAGGCCCAGCCCACAATTGTCGCAAAAGCAAACAATATAATGCATATGCTTATAAAAGTGGCCCCTGCACTACCCAGAGACATTTTGAACACCTCTATGACAAGGGTGGTTCCCGTAAGCAGACACCCATACTCATCAACAGTCCCTAACAACCCTGAAGCTGCAATGGCAAGCCCTGTCACCAAACATATAACCATTGTGTCTAAAAACACACTAGTCATGCTTATGTACCCCTGTTTTATATAGTCATCCGTGCACGCACTTGCTGCACTAATGCCACCGGCACCAAGTCCTGCCTCATTAGAAAAAATGCCCCTTGACACACCCCAACGGACAGATTCCATAACCGAAACACATATCTGACCACAGACACCACCTCCCACTGCCTGAGGACAAAATGCCATTCCTACAATCTGCATTATTCCTGAAGGAATATTATGTAACTGATTAACAATCACTAATAAAGTCCCCACCATATATACAATCCCCATTACAGGAACAAGAATCTTAGTAACATTGGCTATCGTTGCAATTCCTCCGATAACCGCCAATATCGTAATAATTGTTATTACTAATCCGGTGTGGTGCTTTGCAATACCGAAACTTACATTGACCGTCTCCGATATAGAATTGGATTGTGTCATATTTCCCATACCAAAAGATGCTAATATAGCAAATACTGCAAAGGCCATTCCAAGCATCTTCCCTAACCGGGCATTTGGCAAGGCCTTGGATAAGGTATACATAGGTCCTCCCACATACTCCTTTGCCTCGTTGCGACTCCTATATTTTACAGAAAGCATGCTTTCAACAAGTTTAGTTGCCATTCCAAATATCCCTGCTATCATCATCCAGAACAATGCTCCCGGTCCTCCTAAAACCATTGCTGTTGAAACTCCAACAATGTTTCCTGTACCAATAGTAGCTGCCAACTCGGTTGTGAGTGCTGAAAATGATGAAACACCTTTTCCATCGGTCTGGGTCTTTTCCGAACTATCTTTCTTTTCCTTACCAATCGTACACAACAACGCGTATCTTAGATTACGCAGCGGTAAAAAACGTAATCTTATCATAAGATACACACCTGTTCCTAACAATAGGAACAACATACACGGTCCCCAAACAATATCGTCAACATATTCAATCCATTCTGCAAGCGAACCATTCTCTAATTTCATATAACAATAACCTTTTAGCCTTTTTTTAATATAATTAGAGCCGAAAGATTATTATGACAGTTTTAATGATTATTTAGTTAATGTTTTACACGGCAGATACACCAAAACTTCAAAACCGTCGTTTTGATTCTTTAATTCCACCGTTCCTCCCATCTGCCCGGCAATATATTTTACAATATAAAGTCCAAGTCCGGAACCCTGCTCATTGCCACAATTGTTTCCCCTATAAAACTTGTCAAATATAAAAGGAATATCTTCATTAGGTATACCAGGACCATAATCACGCACACCAATGCATGCTCTATCATTCTCCTCTTTCACCGTCACATCAATATGTGTTTTTGCATATTTTCTGGCATTGTTAATTAAGTTCTCCATTATCTGAATCAATCTATTAGAATCCGCCGACACCATCAATTCATTTTCTGCATAAAAACTTACATCTCCCTGCCCTGCTGATATATCTGATACAGCCTGCTTTACCAGCTCTGTTAACTCAACATCTTCTAATTTCACCTTAAGCTTGTCTAAATCTGAAAGGGAATGCAAAAACAAATCATTAGTCAGTTTAGAGACTTCATCACATTTTTTAACTATTACATCTATATACATCTGTCGCTTCTCAACAGTATTGTCCAGATTTGCCTCTAATCCTTCCGCATAAGCACGAATAGATGCTATAGGGGTTTTTATATCATGGGACAATGTTGCAATCACTGTTTTATTATTCTCAATAGCCTGATGTTCACAGGCCCTTGCTTTAGTAATCTCTCGTCGCATACTGTCAAAAGCCCAGGTAAACTCTCCAAAATAATTAGAACGTTCATAATTTAGAGGGATATCAAAATTGCCTTTAGCCACTTCCCCTGCAAACTCTTTCATCTTGTCAAATGGTCTTAATATGGCAAAGTGCACATATCCAAAAACAACCAAAATAAAGGCTACGCACACTCCACATAGCATCAGATTCTCCACATTGCCACCATTAACACTTTCGATTTGTCTTAATTCTGCCTTTAAATTCTTCGCAGCCTCTCTTGCCTCATCATATCTGCCGTCTTCAATAAGCTGCTCCACTTCATTGACAGACAGCACTTGCATTGCCTTAGAATCTTCACTGTTTCTATGTTGTCCGCTTATATAGAAAAATGCTGTCACCATAACAATTGCAACAAGAAAAAACACTGTTATTCCTATCAATTTACTTTTCATCAGCAACCTCCAACATATAACCTACTTTATACACAGTCTTAATGTATTTAGGATTGGCCGGGGCATCTTCTAATTTCTCACGAAGCCATCTTATATGTACAGTTAAAGTAGAAGGCTCAACCATAGAGAAAGCCCCCCAAACCTCTGATAACAACTGTTCCTTAGAAAGAGCCTTATTAACATGCTCACAAAGATATGCCAGCAGATCGAATTCCCTTAAGGAAAGTGGCACTTCTTTCCCGGCCTTTTTAACTGTTCTTCCTCCAATATTAACTTCCACATCACCAAAATGTACCGTATGTTCCTCCTGCATGAAACCATAGGTCCTTCGAATGCAGGCATTTACTCTGACCAATAACTCTTTCATCGAATACGGTTTTGGCAAATAATCATCTCCACCTATATCAAACCCCGTGATTCTGTCAGATTCACTTGTTCTTGCACTTGCAAATATAACCGGCACCGTAGAAACCCGACGCAACTCTTTACACACTTCAAACCCTGTAGTCCCGGGAAGATTAATATCCAAAAGTATCAGGTGAAATGTATTGTCAGTAAGCAACTCATACGCGCTTTCACTGTCATATGCACAAGTGACATTATATCCATAGCTTTCAAGCATTTCTTTTATAATAAATGATAAATCCCTATCATCATCCACTATTAATATGTGTTTTTGTGACATATATTCACGCTCCTTTTTTATTATTAATATATTATACGCTATTCCAATCAATAAAAAAAGAGAGAACTGCTATGCAGCTCTACTCTTTTCACCTGACCTTTTTCTATCGCATATATAATAAATTGTAAAGAATATAATTCCATACACAGATGCAATGGGTACCGCCAAGCCAATATCAATTAGCGTAGCTCCCTCCTTTATACTAAAAAGATAAGAAAATGGTACTCTTACAAGAAAAGATGCCGTAATACCCTGTAACATAACAGGCAAAGTATTTCCATGTCCATTAAAATATCCGATATAACTAAACACGATACATGTAAGTACGGCCTCTATACTGAATCCTTTCAAATACTCCGCTGATTTTAATATGTACTCCTGATTATTTGTAAATACAGACGATAACAAATCTCCCTTAAAATATGCAAGTATTGTAATAAAAATACCGATTCCCGCACCTAACACCATACCGGTAAACATTGCTCTCTTGGCCCTATCTTCCTTGCCTGCCCCTACATTCTGACCTACAAAGGCAGACATTGATTGCATTAATGCCGACGGTATAAGCATGACAAAGGATGTTACCTTCTGTGCAATACCATAACCGGATGAAGCTTCAAGACTAATTCCATTTATAATTGCACACAATATAAGAAACGAAAGATTAGTAAGAACCTCTTGAAATGCAATTGGAATACCCATCTGAAGAAATAGCTTAATTTCACCATTAAATCCTATATCACTCTTTTTAACCGTAAACGGAAGCTTCTGACGTTTGATAATAATCAAAGAAAGAACAACACTTACAGCTTGTGCCAGCACAGTTGCCAATGCAGCTCCCGCTACATCCCATTTAAACAGTGCCACAAAGAGCAAATCTCCCACAATATTAACAAGACAGGCAATTGCTACAAATATCAACGGAAGCTTTGAATTACCCAAGCCTCTGAAAATACCGCTTATAACATTGTACGCAATAACAAATATCATACCGGCACCACATATTCTTACATACATAACTGTTAAATCAAAAGCCTCAGCAGGAGCATTAAGCCATCCCGAAAACATAGGTGCAAACAAAAGTAACACTATCATGGCAGCCACAGCAAACACTACAAAAAAGCTTATTGCTCCGCCTATAACCTTGCCTATTCTTTCATTCTTCCCTTCACCAAGGTATCTGCTAATAAGAACTGTAACACCCATAGTGAGAGCCGCTATAACAAAAGTAAATATATTAACTATATTGGTTCCGGTAGCGACCGCTGATATACCTGCATCCGTGCCAAACTTACCCACGATAAGCAAATCAACAGCTCCGTACATAGCCTGCAATATCAGGGCACCAAGTACCGGCAACATAAACTTAACCAATTTTTTAACTATACTTCCTTCTGTAAAATTATCTGAAAGTCTGTTGTTCTCCATTGTCTACCTCTAAAACTGATTATTACGCATTTTTCCATCTTTTGTTAAGCATTCTTCGTACTACAATAAAACATATTACATGAACAAAAAATGTTAATCCCCAACTAATCGGATAGGTATAATATATCGTTTCAATGTAGTGAAACTGTTCCATCTGAAACACTGTTGCCAGAAATACTAAACGTAATGCGCAGGCACCAATCAAAGAAACTATCATAGGCATAATTGAATAGCCCAATCCTCTAAGTGAACCAACCATAACATCCATCATTCCACAAAGCGCATATGTTGTACAAACAATTCCCAACCTGACTATTCCTGCCTTGATAACTTCTGCACTACCGGAATATATACCCAAAAGGGGCTCTCCTAATAAGTAAACTCCCATACCTAACACTGTACCAACTACAAAAACACAGCCCAAAGCAGTAACTAATATCTTATTAACTCTTTCATATTTACCTGCACCAACATTCTGACTTGTAAATGATATGGCCGCCTGATGAAATGCATTCATAGCTACGAAAACAAATCCTTCTATATTAGACGCTGCTGAATTACCGGCAACTACTACTTCTCCAAAAGAATTAACCGATGACTGAATAAATACATTAGAAAGCGAGAACAATGTTCCCTGAAATCCTGCCGGCAATCCAATCTGAAGAATCTTTAAAAACTTATCCTTATATATTCTAAGCTTTTTAAGTTCTACCCTAATTGCTCTTTTTTCTTTCACAAGACATCTAAGCACAAGTACTGCTGATACACACTGCGAAATAACAGTAGCTATAGCAACACCTGCAACATCCATCTTTAATACAATTACAAATAACAGATTCAATGTAACATTGATTATTCCTGCTATTATAAGAAATATAAGTGGTCTTCCTGTATCACCAACTGCACGTAATATTGCCGCACCAAAATTATAAAGCATTACAACCGGCATACCTAGGAAATATATTCTAAGATAAATAACTGCAAGATTAAGAACATCTCCAGGTGTCTGCATCCACTTCAATATAACCGGTGCTCCTATAACACCTATGATGGCAAGAATCACCCCGCTTATAAGACTTAATGTAATGGCCGTATGAACCGTTGAACTTAAATCCGATTCCTGCTTCGCACCAAAATACCGTGCCACTAATACATTGGCACCAACAGAAAGTCCAACAAAAAGGTTAACCATAAGATTAATCAAAGACGACGTAGAACCTACTGCTGCCAAAGAATTATCACCAGCAAAACGTCCTACTACAACTATATCTGCAGCATTAAAAAGCAACTGCAACATACTTGAAAGCATAAGCGGTATGGCAAAAAGCAACATTTTCTTCCATATTGAACCATTACACATATCAATTTCAAATTTCATACTCTTCACACTTTCTATATTCTCTACTATATATAATTCTTTTCTTTGTCTTTTGGCAACAAATGTAATATTAGTCTTTTAAATTTTGAATGTCAATATATTAATTTTCTAAATTATGCAAAAAAGCCGCCGGAAGGCGGCCTTTTATCCTATGTGCACAAAGCCATACGGCTCTTTATCATTCTTACATCACTTTCTAATACATTAATTCTAATCTGCATCCACTCTTTTTCCCGCTCATATCTTAAAGCATCGCACAACTTTCTATACAAGTCCAAATGCCCTTCGCATACAATACGGATACTCTTTCGTAATTCATTCTCAATCGTCAACTTTACACTCTTCAAATCTTCTTTAACTTCTGCGACCTCAGTTCTGACATCTGCTATCTCTGCTTTCAGTTCAGCTTTAACATCCGCTATCTCAGTTCTGACATCTGCTATCTCTGCTTTCAGTTCAGCTTTAACAT
>JAFQIQ010000263.1 GCA_017397445.1 Lachnospira sp. | reverse complement strand
GATAGTTCTGAAAATTAAAAAAATGTTATAAGATAGAGAGGTTATGAAAAAAGTGCAAAAACGTAAATTATCACATGCCCAGGTCATGGCGGCGGGATTTTTGACGGTAATATTTATAGGAGCATTACTTCTTATGTTGCCTGTCGCTAATAGGGACGGACAGTGGGGCAATTTCCTTGATAGTATATTTACATCGGTAAGTGCAACATGTGTTACGGGATTGGTTGTGGTTGATACATATCAAAACTGGACGATGTTTGGACAGATTGTGATTATTTTGCTTATCCAGATTGGTGGATTGGGATTTATTACCATAAGCGTGTTGTTTTCACTGTTTTTAAAGAAAAGAATAGGCTTGGACAAGCGTAATCTTATACAGGAAAGTGTTAACTCCTTGAGTCTTTCGGGAGTTGTAAAGCTTGTTCGTAATATTGTAAAAGGTACGTTACTGTTTGAAGGTGTGGGAGCGGTGCTCCTTTCTATAAGATTCATCCCTAAGATGGGATTTTGGGAAGGTATATATAATGGAGTGTTCCATTCGGTATCAGCATTTTGCAATGCAGGATTTGACCTTATGGGAAAGTATGAGGAATACTCGTCATTAGTAGGGTATTATGATGATTTTGTTGTCAATATTACTGTTATGGCACTGATTATAATAGGCGGTATTGGTTTTATTGTGTGGGAAGATATACGAGAGAATAAGTTACGCTTTAAGAAGTATAGTCTTCATACAAAGATTGTTCTTATGTCCTCTGCAATATTGATTTTTGGCGGTGCGGCGTGTTTTATGGTGTTGGAGTGGAATAACACAATGGCAGATATGAATATATACCAGAGGGTTATTACATCATTGTTTGCATCGGTAACTACGAGAACAGCCGGATTTAATACAATTGACCTTGGCGCAATGTCTCAGGGAAGCAAGATTCTCACAGTTGTTCTTATGTTTATAGGTGGAAGTCCGGGTTCCACCGCCGGAGGAATTAAGACTACTACCCTGGTTGTGTTTATAGTGTATATCTGGTCTAACCTTCGCAATGCATCCGGTTGCAATATACTGGGCAGAAGAATTTCGGATGAAGATATTAAGAAATCCAATATGGTTCTTGGACTTAATCTGGGGCTTTCAGTGGTGGCGGTGCTACTTATATGCAGTGTGCAGGAATTTGTAATGGAAGATTTGTTGTTGGAAGTGTTTTCAGCTACAGGAACGGTAGGATTGTCCACGGGTATTACAAGGCAACTTAATACATTTTCGCAAATTGTTATAATGTTTTTAATGTATTGTGGACGAGTGGGCGGTATGACATTTGCATTGTCCTTTGCATATAGAAAAGAGCCGGCAAGATTGCAATATCCGGAAGAACGAATTAATGTGGGTTAATGGAGGTATATAGGAGTATGAAGTCTATATTGGTAATTGGAATGGGAAAGTTTGGACATCACCTGGTAAACAGGCTTATTGAGCTTGAAGATGAGGTTATGGTGGTAGATAATCAGGAAGCTAATATAAGAGATGTTTTTTCTAAGGTTACAAGTGCAAGAATCGGTGATTGTAAGGATGTTGAGGTTCTTAAAGAACTTGGACTTAGTAACTTCGATATAGTTATTGTTTGTATCGGAGAGAGTTTTCAGGATAGTCTGGAGGTTACAAGTCTCGTTAAGGAGATGGGGGCAAAGCATGTAATAAGTGTTGCCAGCCGTGATATACAGGCGAAGTTCCTTCTTAGAAACGGGGCGGATGAGGTTGTTTATCCGGAGAGGGATATTGCGTACCGTCTGGCTTCCAAGTGTAGTGCTGACCATGTGTTTGACTATATGCAGCTTACGGATGAGTACTCAATATATGAGATTCCTATAGTTAAGGAGTGGGAAGGAAAGACCATAAAGGCTGTCGATGTAAGAGCACAATACAATGTGAACATCCTTGCAATTGTGCCACAGAAAGGTAAGATTATGGTTATGCCACCGGTTGATTATTGTTTCAGACCGGGAGATCACATTAAAGCACTGGCAACGAAGGAATGTATTGATAATCTTATAAGGAAAATCGGATAGATATAATAAGGCGTGTCTCATATCAATGAGGCACGCCAATATTGTATTACTTGAATTGCTGTACGATAATTACTTGTAAATTTCCTGCCAACGTGAAACCATCTCTAAAGCATCAGCTTCTGAAGAAACTTTAGTTACAATAACACCGTCAAGATAAATCTCATATACCGGGAATTTCTTAACACTGTTTCCATGTGATACTTCTACCTTGTTCATCTTTACACGTTCCATAATTGTAAAAACCTCCTTGAAATTAAAAGATAATTAAATATGCTACAGGTCACGTAATTACCGCGTAATCCCCAACCGCGACCAACAATATGTTGTATTATAACACACATTTTGAGAAAAATAAACACAATATTTTGTATTTGGTACTAAAGGCCTATAAGCACAATTGAACGTAGACAAAAAGCGGTCTTGGGAGTATAATTATCATAGGGAAGTATATAATAGAGGTAGTTCAAGGTATGAAAATTATACATTGTGCAGACATACATCTTGATTCTGCGTTAAGTACTAATATGTCGTCCATGCAGGCATCTGAAAGACGAAAAGAGTTACTTAATACATGGGTTAAAATGGTTGAATATGGGGCTGATAATGGCGTCAGAGTTATCATAATAGCCGGAGACTGGTTTGATACATCTAATATTTTTGTCAATACAGCGGATATTATTGCAGGCACTATAAGAAAGTATTCTAATATGGATTTTGTGTATCTTCCGGGGAATCATGATGAGAGAGCCTGTATAGGTATGCTTGGTAAACATAAGAATCTTATGGTTCTTGATAAAGAATGCAACAGCGTAAGATACGATGACGTAGTGATAGCGGCATATGGTAAAAAGCTTCAGTTGAAGAACGAGGATGTTAATATTGTTGTGGCACATGAAGAGTTGTCGGATGTTAAGCTTTTGGCAGGTAAGAATATTGATTATCTTGCATTGGGACATATACATAAGCATATGGAAGGTGTTATAGACCAAAGGGGGATGTGGTGCTATAGCGGGTGCCTGGAGGCAAGAGGATTTGATGAAAGTGGAGAGCAGGGATTTGTTTTGCTTGAAGTGACAGAAGGAAGAATTATTCATACATTTGTTCCTTTTGGATACAGACATGTACATGATATTACTGTAGATGTGGTGTATGAATCGGAAGAAAGCGGAATGGATACGATTCTTCTGTGCGATAAAATAGCTGACAGACTTGTTTCGATTCCGGGAAAAGATATGGTTAAGGTCAGGATTAAAGGTGCCATGACACCGGGGGATGTTATTAATGTTTCAT
Organism: Lachnospira sp.; assembly: GCA_017397445.1. GTDB lineage: Bacteria > Bacillota > Clostridia > Lachnospirales > Lachnospiraceae > Lachnospira. The sequence goes on along the minus strand of JAFQIQ010000263.1, from coordinate 5,078 downwards.
ACATCAACAGTTATTTTAAAGATAAGTTTTACGGTTTCAGAATTGAGGATGGAACTGATATGATATTGGATATTGATATGTTAAGCAGGGAGCGTTCTTTGAAGGGAGAGTTCATTAGAGCTGTTCTGGCATCAGATGAAACTGATGATATGAAAAGAAGTATAATTCGTTGTGGGCTTAGCGCATTAATCGGTGAGGTGACAGAGTAATGTATATAACAGAAGTGTATGTAGAGAATTTTGGAGTGCTTAAAGATTACAGGTATGAGCCACAGAAAGGGTTTAATTATATATATGGCGAGAATGGTACCGGTAAAAGTACATTTGCGGAGTTTATTAAGGCTATATTTTATGGAATGCCTCAAACGCGTACAAGGAAGAATCTTGATGATGCGTTAAGGAAAAAGTATATGCCGTGGGATGGCGGTAAATGTGGCGGTTATATCTGCTTTGAGGTTAAGGGCAGAAAATATAGACTTTCAAGATATTTTGGTGAGAAAGAAAAAGATGATATATATGCATTATATGATGTGAAGACAGGTCTTGTATCAAAAGATTATGCGGCTAATATTGGAGAAGAGCTTTTTGGCGTGGATAGAGAAGCTTTTAGTTCCACAGCATGGATTGGCACGAAGAGTATGGAGGTTAATGCTAATGACAGCGTCCATGCTAAGTTAGGTGAGACTATGGAATTTGATGCGGATATCAGTAACTGTGAAAAGGGACTTAACAGACTGGAGGAAGCTCAGAGACAATACGTTAGAACAGGAAGAAGAGGGCTTGTTTATGAGACTGAAGATGCTCTGGCTCAGTTAGAGGCCAAGAAGCATGAGCAGGAACTATGTGTCAATAATCTTGGGGAACGTTTGACAAAATTAAAAAATAAAGGGACAGAGATAAAGGATAATGATAAAGCGAATGATGCCAATGGCGTGTTAGAATGGGACGAGGCTTCAAAGAAGCGATTGGAATTATTGGACGATCATTTTTCTAAGGGTATACCAAACGAAGAAAAGCTAGGTAAACTTATTGTGGAGTCCCAGATTAAGCAGGGAGTACTCGATGAGAAAAGAAAAAAGAGTGCAAAAACCGCAAAGATTTTAAAAAATATTGCCATATCCATTATGGTTTTAATGGTACTGTTGGTTATAGTTGGAGTAATTGCGGTACTGGTTGTAAAGGGAACTCTTAAGGGGATGCTTTATGAGTTGTTTTGGTATGCTATGGTAGTGGGGTCTGCCTGTATGGCAGTTGCCTCTGTTGTGGGATTGTTTGCGGCCAAGGCGGAGAAAGGCGGTAAGGCAGTAAAAACAGAACAGGAAAGAGCTGTTACCTTATGTAAGAGATACGAAAAGGAATTGCGTCTGGTGAAAGAGTATAATGAACTGTCTCAAAAAGAGGAAGCATACTCAAATTATCGTGAACAGCTTGCTAAAACCGCATATGATCAGGAGGTTGCCGCAGTAACTGATAAGTACGACAATTCTGTAGCGAAGCTACAGAATCTTAAGGATACGCAAAAGGATTACCAGAGTAATCTTATGGAGTATCGTAATAAGGCAGAGATTATAAGTAAGGCTAAAAAGTATCTTGAAGATGCAAGAAATTCCTACATAACTAATTATAAGGACACAGTGGTTGAATCATTAAAGAAATATCTTGCAGTGTTTGATGAGAAACTTGCAGAAACTGTAATGATGGATACGGAATTGACACTTAGCGTGTTAGAAGGTGCAGAAGCGAAGGAGATTAATTATTTTAGCACCGGATACAAGGATATTATGTGGTTTTGTGAGAGGCTTGCAATAGTTGACAGTGTGTATGTTAAGGAAAAACCGGCGCTGATATTGGATGATGCATTTATTGCAATGGATGATAAGATGTACAAGAAGGCAATGACGTTGTTGAAGGAGTTGTCGTCGGATATGCAGATTATATATATGACCTGCAAAGAGAATAATTAGCATATCTTATTAATAAAATGTTAATTATTGAATAAATGGTATTGCATATTTGGTACTAAAGGTCTATACTATAATTATATAATGCGTGGGATTGACGATATTGCGTTGTCATGAGAGGATGAGGTATAACTATGGGTGAAGAAAGTAGAGCATTTTATGAGATGATTGAAAGCAAGCATGCGCCGAATAAGTTGGAAAAAAAGCTTGCTACAATAGATGAAACTTTTAATGTGGATGCTGCTAACAGATCTTTTCTTTCGTATTTTGAAAGTGAAGGTGTTCGTATATTTACTATGACGGATTTCGTACATCCTGCTGATGTTGAAGAGTTTAAAGCATTTGTTATGGAAAAGTCCAATGTTGGGGAGCGTCTGTTTTGTAAGTTGCGTGCAGGTACAGGAGAGTATCGCATTGCTATTGTTAAGTTACGCTCTTTAAAGAGTATGACAGACGACAAGGCTTTTGCAGATATTGAGATTATTGATATAGAAGATACTTTGTATATCAATGAGAATGCCATAGCTGAGATTACTAAGATGAGAGTTCTTCTTGGTATGACTAATGAAGTTTTTTTTACATATGACAGGGCTGATAATAAGTTTAAGATGTTTAAGTACAGCGATTTGAAGCGCGAGATGATATATAATATGGACATTGATGAGTGGTATATGGAGATGGTTTCCAAGAAGTATGTTCCGGAGGAAGAACTTGGCAAATTCCAGCTGCTTATTAATGATATAAAGGAATATGCACAGATATTCTCTTCCAGAATTAACTGTTCTGTCAGAACACAGGGTGAGGGCACTGAGATGATTAAGTTCAGCGGTGCTTTGTTTGGAACCAGTGAGAGAGACAAGAGTGTTATTGGAAGAGTTATGGTGAATAACGGTAATACATCTGCTGCGTCTGTAGAATTGATGGATGAGTTGCATTATGACTCACTTACCGGAGTGTATAATAAAAAGACTATTACAGAGTATGCTAAGAAGTTTATTAAGGAACGTAAAGTGGGCAGAGTAACCATAGTAGTTATGGATGTTGACCACTTTAAGAGTGTTAATGATACCTATGGTCATCTCTATGGTGATAAAGTTCTTACAAGAGTTGGTCAGAAATTAAAGGAAGTTGTCGGTGAGGACGGTATAGTAGGTCGAATCGGTGGCGATGAGTTTATGGTTGTTTTAACAGAGATTCACGATGACCAGATGTTAAGAAGTATGCTGAGAGCTATTAAGAGTCAGATTAAGTGGGAATTCGCAGAGGACTTTACAGATTTTACCATTACCTGCTCACAGGGTGCTGCTATTTGTCCAAATAATGGCACGGATTACGAGGATTTATTTAAAAAGGCGGATTATTGCCTTTATATTGCAAAGGAAAAAGGAAGAGACAGATATGTATTCTTCCGTGATGATTTGCACAGACAGTCTTATGAGGCTTCTCTTGATAAAGCGGATAATTCTAATCAGAATACTACAAGAGAAGTTAAGGAACTTATGTATGTGAGAAAGTTCTTTGCAGATATTCAGAAGAGTAGACCGAGAGCCATTAAAGAGATGCTGGAGCATATGAAGAACACTTATAATATAGATAGTATTAATATCTACTATGGTAGTGGAATGGACAGAGTTTATACGGTTGGTACAGTGCTTAATGATTCAGAATCGGCAAAGTATGTGTTTACTGATGAGTATAAGAGTCTGTTAGGTGATAATGCCTATGTTCAGGTAGGATTTATCGGAAAGTATATTGAACAGGTTCCGGATTTCTGTGAGGAGATGAAGAGAAGGAGAATATTCTCTACATTGCAGTGTATTATTGGTACACCGGATGATATACGAGGTATAGTTGCGTTTAACAGATGCAAAGAGTCAGCGCAGTGGGCGGATTATGAAGTTGATACCGCAGTGATATTTGCGTCATACCTTAATATGATAGCGCAGCCTTGGGAGTAACAGATATCTATATATAGGTAATAATTACTATATGTTGTTATTTGTGTTGACTTAGAACCCAATATATTGTATAATTAACCTTGCTCAGGCACAATGTGCTTTTGAGCAAGGTTTTTACAATGTTTGAGGGCTTTTTAAGTCCGGTTTTGTTTATATTAAGATGGGAGGTTAATACGGATAATGAAAATCATTAAAAGAAGTGGTTCTGAAGTAACATTTGATATTCAGAAGATTATGGCTGCCGTAACTAAGGCAAACAACGAAGTTGTACATAATGAAAGATTGTCTGACGAGCAGATAACCAAGATTTCTGAAAATGTTGAGAAGATTTGTGAAGAGATGAAAAGATCTCTTAGTGTTGAGGAAATTCAAGACTTAGTCGAGAATCAGATTATGAATTTACGTGCTTTCTCAGTTGCAAGAAAGTACATTACATATCGTTATAAGAGAGCGTTGGTGCGTAAATCAAACTCGACAGATGAGCAGATTTTAAGTTTGCTTGAGTGTAATAATGAGGAGGTTAAGCAGGAGAATTCTAATAAGAATCCTACTGTTAACAGCGTTCAGAGAGATTATATGGCAGGAGAGGTTAGTAAGGATATTACAAAGCGACTTTTGCTTCCACAGGATATTGTAGATGCTCATGAGCAGGGATTAATACATTTTCATGATGCTGACTATTTTGCACAGCATATGCATAATTGTTGTCTTGTTAATCTTGAAGATATGCTCCAGAATGGAACTGTTATCAGTGAGACTATGTTGGAGAAGCCGCATAGTTTTTCTACGGCATGTAATATAGCGACTCAGGCTATTGCGCAGATTGCAAGTTCACAGTATGGTGGACAGAGTATCAGTCTTGCACATCTTGCACCATTTGTTCAGGTAAGCCGTGAGAAGTTTATCAGAAAGGTTCGCGAGGAGTTTGATAAGGCAGGTATTGAATACACAGAGGAGAAGGTAAAGGAAGTTGCCGAGATGCGTGTGCGCGATGAGATTAAGAATGGCGTGCAGATGATTCAGTATCAGGTAATTACTCTTATGACAACTAATGGACAGGCTCCGTTTGTCACGGTGTTTATGTATCTTGATGAGGTTCCGGAGGGACAGACAAGAGATGACCTTGCGCTTGTTACAGAGGAAGTTTTAAGACAGAGAAT
>JAFQIQ010000262.1 GCA_017397445.1 Lachnospira sp. | reverse complement strand
TTAGTTACGGTGAGAATCTTTTAGAGATTAAGCCGGACTATGTTGTGCATGGCGATGACTGGCGTGAGGGAATCCAGAAGCCTATAAGAGATGAGGTAGTTTCAGTGCTTGCATCTTACGGCGGAAGACTTGTGGAGTTTCCATATGCCAATGATGAGAAGTACAAGGTGCTTGATGATAGAGCAAGAGCGGCATTGTCAATCCCTGATATAAGAAGAGGAAGACTTCGTAAGGCTCTTGCTATGAAGGGGCTTGTTACAGCTATGGAGGCTCACAGTGGTATAACCGGACTTATTGTTGAAAAGACTGTTGTTGAAGATGAAGGTAAGGCATATCAGTTTGATGCTATGTGGGTTTCAAGTCTATGTGATTCTACAGCAAAGGGAAAGCCGGATATTGAGCTTGTTGATATGACATCAAGATTTAGAACTATTGACGATATTATGGAAGTTACAACTAAGCCGATTATCTTTGATGGTGATACAGGCGGACTTACAGAACATTTTGTATACACAGTTAAGACTCTTGAGAGAATGGGCGTTTCCGCTATTATTATTGAGGATAAGACCGGACTTAAGAAGAATTCTTTGTTTGGTACAGAGGTTGAACAGACTCAGGACAGTATTGAGAATTTCAGTGACAAGATTAAGGCAGGAAAGCGTGCTCAGAAAACTAAAGAGTTTATGATTATTGCCCGTATCGAGAGCCTTATCTTAGAGCGTGGTATGGAAGACGCCTTGGAGAGAGCTTTTGCATTTGCAGAGGCAGGGGCTGACGGTATTATGATTCACAGCAGAAGAAAGGACCCGGCTGAGATATTTGAATTCGTAGAGAAGTTCAGAGCTAAGGATGCCGTTACACCGATAGTTGTAGTTCCGACTTCGTTTAATACAGTAACAGAGGAAGAGTTTAAGGCTCGTGGCGTTAATGTAGTTATATATGCGAACCAACTTACAAGAAGCGGTTTTCCTGCTATGAAGAAAACTGCAGAGACTATTTTAAAGAACCACAGAGCGAAAGAAGCTGACGATATGTGTATGTCTATCAAAGAGATACTTACACTTATTCCGGAGGAGCTGTAATATATGAGTAAGCAAGTAGTGGTAAGGTCAACTAAAAACTACGAACAACTTGATAATTATATTAGGGATAATGGTGTTAAGTCCATATTTCTTGTGTGTGGAGCTTCAATAAAGTATCTCGATATTAAGAAGTATATTGACGGACTTGTGCAAAGAGGCATCAATATAGTGTGTTTTAGTGAGTTTGAATCTAATCCGTTATATGATTCGGTTGTTAAAGGTGTAAAGCTTTTTAAGGAAAGCGGTTGTGATGTCATTATGGCAGTAGGTGGCGGAAGTGCTATGGATGTTGCCAAATGTATCAAGCTGTATTCTAATATGGATGATGATAAAAATTATCTTACGCAGGAGATTGTTCCTAACGATGTAAAACTTATAGCTGTTCCCACTACAGCAGGAACAGGAAGTGAGGCTACAAGATATGCGGTTATATATTATAATGGTGAGAAACAGTCAGTTTCTCATACAAGCTGCATACCTGACTTCGTTTTGCTGGATGGTTCTACAGTGGTGTCCTTACCCATGTATCACAAGAAAGCATCTATGATGGATGCCATGTGCCATGCTATAGAGGCATTTTGGTCAGTAAATTCTACAGATGAGAGTAAGGAATATTCAAGGAAGGCTCTTAAACTTATTATTAAGAATAGGGATGCTTATCTTGCAGGTGAGTATGAGGGATGTGTTAATATGCTTGAAGCCGCATTTTATGCGGGTAAGGCTATTAATATAACTCAGACTACCGCAGGACATGCTATGTGCTACAAACTTACAAGTATGTACGGACTTGCACACGGACATGCGGCGGCACTTTGTGTGCGGGAACTGTTTGGATATATGGCGGACAATACTGCACTGTGTACAGATGCAAGAGGTAGGGAATATCTTGATGAAACATTTGTACAGTTGGCAGATGCACTTGGAAAAGAGAGTGTAGAGGAAGCTGTTGCATATTATAAAGAATTCGTTGACAGTTTGGAGCTGGATATTCCGGTTCCTAATGAAGGCGATTTTTATATTCTTAAGTCATCAGTGAATACTGACAGACTTAAGAATAATCCGGTAGGACTTACTACCGAGTCAATAGATAAGTTGTATCATAAGATATTGATACGGAATGGAGAATAAATGAAAGTTCAGGATTTAGTTAGTGTTATAGGAGCAGATTTTTACACAGGTGTGCCTGATTCACAACTTAAGGCTTTGTGCGATTATCTTATGAATGAGTATGGTATTGATTCAAAGCGTCACGTGATTGCGGCTAACGAGGGTAACTGTACAGCCCTTGCAGCGGGATATCACTTGGCTACAGGTAAAGTTCCTGTTGTTTATATGCAAAACAGTGGCGAGGGTAATATAATTAACCCTGTGGCGTCACTTCTTAACGATAAGGTTTATTCTATTCCGTGCGTATTTATAATTGGCTGGAGAGGTGAGCCGGGAGTTCATGATGAACCACAGCACATCTATCAGGGCGAAGTAACAATTAAGCTTTTGGATGATATGGGAATTGAGTCTTTTGTTATCGGTAAGGAAACAACAGTTGAGGAACTTACTGCGGTTATGGAGGATTTTAGAAAGGTTCTTGATAATGGTGGTAATGTGGCATTTGTTATTAGAAAAGGTGCACTTTCTTATGATGAAAAGGTTGCCTATAACAATGACAACGATATGATAAGAGAGGATATAATAAAACATATTGCTCAGGTAACAGGGGAAGACCCTATTGTGTCTACAACAGGAAAGGCAAGTCGAGAGCTTTTCGAAATTAGAGAAGCTAAAGGTCAAAGCCACAAGTATGATTTCCTGACAGTGGGCTCAATGGGACACAGTTCTTCAATAGCACTTGGTGTGGCACTTAACAAGCCGGAAACTAAGATATGGTGTGTGGATGGAGATGGTGCAGTCCTTATGCATATGGGCGCGATGGCACTTGTAGGAGCTAATAAGCCGTCGAATCTGGTTCATATTGTTATTAACAATGGCGCACATGAGACTGTTGGCGGTATGCCTACAGTTGCAGCACAGATAGATATGGTATCTATCGCGAAGGCTTGTGGATATTGTAGTGCAGTGTCTGTGTCCGATTTTGAAAGTCTTGACAGAGAACTCAATAAGGCAAAGGCTGCTAAGGAACTTACATTTATTGAAGTTAAATGTTCAATAGGTGCAAGGGCGGATTTAGGACGTCCAACAACTACAGCCAGAGAAAACAAGGAAGGTTTTATGGCGTATCTTAGTACTTTGTCGTAGGTGAATTATGAAATATAGAGATTATTTTGGTTGTGATTGCAGTGAGCTTTGCGACAAAAAATTGTTTCTTCTGGATATGGATGGCACGATTTATGAGGAAAACCGCCTTTTTGATGGAACATTAACACTCCTTGAAAAGATTAAAGCAAAGGGTGGCAGATATGTGTTTATAACCAATAATTCCTCTAAGTCTGTGGCTGATTATATTAAGAAAGTTACAGACATGGGCATAGAGGCGGATGAGGATAGTTTCTTTACTTCCTCACAGGCAACTGTTATGTACTTGAAGGAAAATCATCCGGATGCAATTGTGTATTGTCAGGGGACGCATTCTCTGGTGGAAGAACTTGAAAAGTCGGGTATCAATGTGGTGTGCGATGTTGATGAGCGGGCAAGTGTTGTTCTGGTTGGATTTGATACTGAGATAACAGGGCAGAAGCTTCGGAATACTTGTGAAATGCTTGGGAAAGACGTAACATTTATTGCAACTAACCCTGATATGACTTGTCCTGTAAGTTTTGGATTTATACCGGACTGCGGCTCTATGTGTTATATGCTTGAGGTGGCAACGGGAAAGAAACCTATATACATAGGAAAACCGGAGCCTACTATGGTAAATATAGTGTGTGAGAAGTTTAAATACAGTAAGGAAGAGACGGTTGTTATAGGTGACAGAATATATACGGATGTTGCAGCGGGACTTAATGCCGGAGTTTCGGCTGTATGTGTGCTTTCGGGAGAAGTTAAGTTAAAGGATATTGAAGAGAGCGATATAAAGCCTTCATATACCCTTGAAAGCGTGAAGAATTATGCAGATATGTTATAGTAAAATAGGGCTGAGGTCTTACGAAAACTTTCGTAAAGACTTCAGCCCTGTTAATTTAAGTATTATTCTTCATCGTCAGAATCATCATCTTCAGTTTCTTCTTCAGCAGCAGCTTCTTCGGCTAAAGCACGCTCAAGAATGTGGAATTTCTGTTCAATATAATCGTCCACAATGCTGTCTACAAGGTCGTCGGGAGCATCAGGAAATTCGTTTTTGATAACGCGTGTTAAGAATGCACTTCTTTCAAAGTACTTAATCTCTGTAGGAAGATTAGAACCGTCAAATGAGGCATCAACAACTTCCGGAATAACGTGGTCTTCAACCCATTCTTCAATCTTATCAGAATAATCAGTTTCAGACTGAATCTTGCCCTTAACTCCATTAGCAGCCTTGATGGAATAAATCGCGATTCCGATAAAAATAATAAATAGAACTGCCAATGATACATAGATAACTATTGAACTGCCGCTTTTTCCTGTAATAACCTTAATAACATCAAACCAGTTAAGCACAAGGAAAACAAGACCGCCAATACCACACAGGAAAAATGTAACTGCGGTTGACATATTGTCCTGGTATTTCTCCACAGAGTGCTCGAAATTAAGACCACTGGTAAATTCATTAATATTAACTGCTAAAGCATCGTCTTCATTCTTTGAGCTTTCTGAATAATCCTTGCTTAGTAATTCTTTTTCAAGTAGTTCTTCATTCTTTTTCGTTTTCATAATTAAATAAGTTCCTCCATATACAGATTATATCGCCTTCAATAATATGTAGAAAGCGACAAAATTCGCCTATCTGCATAATTATATATTAAATATGTGAAAAAATAAAGAACAAACTGCCATATTTGTGATAAAATTATAATGATTATAAAAAGGAGTTACAGTAATATGAAAATGAATTATTTAATTGTTACCGGTGGAAGTGTGGATTACGAGTGGGCCAAATCCTGGCTATCCGGTAGGAAGTATGAATATGTTATTGCTGCTGACAGTGGCTTGGAGCATGTGAAAGCATTGGGGTTAAAGCCGGATTATATATTGGGGGATTATGATTCGGTAAAACCCAAGGTGTTGGAGCTATATAGCGATTCAACAGAGACAGTTGTTTATCCGAAGGAAAAGGATTTTACGGATACGCATCTTGCCATACTTGCAGCGATAAACAGAGGTGCGC
>JAFQIQ010000025.1 GCA_017397445.1 Lachnospira sp. | reverse complement strand
TGTAGTTACTGAAGACAAGCTCGTTCTCAACAACGCATACACAGTAACAGTAAGTGGTGCAGGTTACAGAACAGCTCGTTACACAGTTACAATGACTGATGACAAGCAACTTAACTTCTGGAACAACGTAATGGATGAAGCGCAGTTCGTAGAAATTGGCAAGGAATCAAGCAAAGTAGATGTTACTTTCCTTGCAGGCGATATTGTTAAAGACAACAACATCAATATCTACGACCTTTCTGCTGTAGTTTCTTATTTCGGTACAGAAAATGTAGTAACAGCGGCTTCTGATTACGCTAAGTACGACTTAAACCGTGATGGCGTAATCGATTCTAAGGATGTAGCATACGTGCTCGTTTCTTGGGATAAATAATTAAACTAAATGAGGGCAGACATGCTCTGCCCTCTAAATTGATTTTATGAAAGGAAATTACTATGAGAGTAAATAAACTTTTAGCATTACTTCTTTGCTTTGCAATGGTGTTTAGCTCTTTAGGTTTTTCTGTTTTCGCAGAGGAACTTCCTGAACAAGGATGTTCTGTTATAATTTATAACGAAGATGGTACTGTGGGAATGGAAATAGATGGCACAAACTCAGCAAGCCCATTTAAGCTTTCAACTCAGTTAGAAGATGCGTATGCATTTATTAATAATGCAGGATTGTTTGGTATAACAGGTACACCTTCTATTTACATTGAAATGTATGAAGACAGCAATGACGATGCCGTTGCACAGATTAAATACAAAACAGAAATTGTTACAAATGGTTTCAGTTTATCTGACTTTGAAATTGCAGATGATGCTGTTGATGGTGTTAAAGTAACTGTAGATGGCAACGATGCAACTCCTGCTCCTCCTGTATTGGTATGGGATGGCGTATCTTATGATCTTGACTGGTTGAAATCGGGCAATCCCGAAGCAACAGCAGGCGATGAATATTATTTGAAGTCTGTAAATGATTTAGCTGGTTTGGCTTATTATGTTAACACCTATAGCAGCACAAACAACATTTTTACAGGCGACACAATCTACCTTACTGTTGATGTTGACCTTGCCGGTTTCGACTGGACACCTATCGGCACTATGGAAACAGACAAAAACCATTTTTATGGTTCTTTTGATGGTCAGGGACACACAATTTCCAATTTAACAATCAGCGCAGACTCAGAACAGATTTATGGTGGTCTGTTTGGCAGATTTAAGGGTAGTTCATTTAACCAGACTTTCTCAAACCTTACTATCCATAATGTAGATATTGCTACTGTGGCTTCCTCTGATGGTAAAGAAGGTGCAGGAGCACTTATGGGCTATGGCTACGGACAGGTTATTGACAATGTTCACGTTACCGGCAATATCAATATCAGCGGTAATAGCTATGTAGGCGGTCTTGTTGGACATTCCCGTTCAAATATATCAAACTCAACAGTTGATGCAACAGGAAATATTACAGGTAAGAGCACAGTAGGCGGTCTTGTAGGTTACTTTGTACATGCAGCAGGCAACGGTGTAGATGCGGCAATCAATGATTGTTCAGTAAACGGTGTTGCAGTTGAAGCTAACAAGAATGCCGGCGGTCTTGTAGGATTTGTTTCTGCCACAAACGCAGACAAAATTGTTATTGATAATGTGACCGTTTCTGAGACTTCTGTAAAAGCATTGGAAGGAAATGCAACAGAGCTTGCATTTAACTTCTCAAATGTAACAAACTCAACAGTTGATAATGTAACTGCAGAGGTTTGTGTTGCAAAAATCGGTGATGTATATTACACAACACTTAAAGAAGCTATTTATAATGCAGTTGATGGTGATACAATCTACCTTATCGGAACAATCAACGAAGGTAGCATTAAACTCCCTGCAACAATCAGAAATCTTACAATTGATGGTCAGAATACTGCAGTTGTTAAAGATACTGTAATCACTGCGGCTGATGGAAATCACGTTGATGTTCAGGGCTTTACAGTTAAGAACACAACCTTTGATAATTCAAGATTTGTTCTTGGCGGACAGAGAGCCGGCGATGTAATTTACAAGGACCTCGTATTTGAAGGCAATACCTTTACAAATATTGTAAATACATCCAGTATGGCTGCAGTTCACATGAACATTGCTTCTGAAGATAATGAATATGTAGAGAACTTCAAATTCATCGGCAATACAATTGACGGTGTGACAGGTTCTTCAAATTCAGGCGTTTTGATGAAAAATGCAAAAGGCGATGTTATTTTTGAAGGCAACACAATTTCTAATGTTGTAAACAATGCAATCCAGTGCATCAATGCAAAAGCAGATATTAACCTTGTTATCAAAAATAACAATCTTTCTGCTGATTTGGGTAGTGTTCTTAACCTTTACAATGTTCCTGCAGTTACACTTGAAAACAACACTTTCAATCTTAACGAAGGCCAGAAAGACCTTGGAAACTTCTCTGCTGTTGCTACAATAGGCAATACATATTATGCAAACCTTCAGGCAGCTGTTGATGCAGCAGAAGAAGGCGATACAATCGTTCTTGCAAATGACATCGAATATGAAGTTAATCCGACCGCTGACTCCACAAATACGGACAGCAACTGCTTAATTCATACCGATAAAGATGATGTTATTACATTAGACCTTAATGGAAAAACAATTTCTGTAAAAGGTAGTGATGAAGCAAAATATGATACACTTGCCATCCGCAACAACGGAAATCTTACCATTGTAGATAACGGCATTGCAAGAAGTGCAGGCACAATAACTCTTGCTTATGATGGTACTCAGGAGGTTGGTTCTTCTCAGATTCATTCAACAATCCTTAACTTCGGTACTCTTACAGTTGATGGTGGTAATATTAAGAATACTGCAACATCGGGTAAAGCAAGATATGCTATCTACAACTATTCTTGGGGCGGCAACGCAAATGTTACCATAAATGGCGGTTCAATTGATTCGGATTCTACACTTGCACTGTACACATCTGCTTATGATGATTTCTCTAAGAATACTTGCAATGTGACAATTAACGGTGGCGAAATTGATGGTGTATGGTATTCTAACACAGGTGCTACGGCAGGTGCTTCTCTTACTATCACCGGCGGTGACTTTGGTGGTGACTACAACGGTGCAGCTGTAACAATCAAAGAACCTGCAGCCGGTAATACCACACTTGCAGTTACAGGCGGTAACTTTGTTAAATCCGAAAATGATTCTATCATTTACTCAAGCACTGATGCTTCTGTTGCTGCATTTATTTCCGGTGGTACATTCTCTTCAAACGTATCAGCTTATGCAGCAGAAGGCTATGATGTTGTAAGAGCTGCAGACAAATATGTAGTTGAACCTGAAAATGCACAGGCTGACAGTATCAGCGTTGAATATGTGGATGTAACCGAAGCAGGCGTTGAAGGTGAAAAGACATACGAAATCGTTGTAAAAGCTGACGATGGCGATGTTATCAATGAACTTGCATCTGTTGACCTTTCATTTGTATATACAACAGCTCCTGTAACAGGAGGCAACATTGATTTCACTGTTGCTCCTGCAGAAAAATTTGCAATGACACGTTATGAAAATACAAACAGATATATGTTTAACTATAACGGTGTTGGTAACAACTATGAAGGCACCGCAGCTGAAATTACTGTTGGTACAATTAAGGTAGTAGGCTATGGTAAATTCACAATTGCAACAGATACTGCTGATACAAACATTGTAAATGCAACAACTGTAAATGACAACCTCGTTGATTCTTATACAGTGGCAGGTGCAACAGATAATGACGCTACAACTGGTGCTCTTGATATCACTGGTAATGTTGATACAGAAATCGCAGTTCCTGTAAGAACACTTACAATCAATATTGACTTCCCGAATGCTGTAGTTGATAATGCTATTGCATATCAGGATATGAAAGTTGAAATCACAGGTACAATTGACGGCGTTAATAAGACTGTTGTTTACAACCTTGGTGAAGACGAAGTGGCTATGACTAACGGCGATTATGTTGTAGTTGAAGATGCTCTCGTTCTCAATAACGCATACACAGTAACAGTAAGTGGTGCAGGTTACAGAACAGCTCGCTACACCGTTACAATGACAGATGACAAGCAGCTTAACTTCTGGAACAACGTAATGGATGAAGCACAGGTTGTTGAACTCGGCAAAGATTCCAGTGTTGCAAAGGTTACATTCCTTGCAGGTGATATTGTTAAGGATAACAACATCAACATTTACGACCTTTCTGCAGTAGTTTCTTACTTCGGTACAGAAACAAATACAGCAGCCTACGATGCATACGCTAAGTACGACTTAAATCGTGACGGCGTAATTGATTCTAAGGATGTAGCTTACGTACTTGTTTCTTGGAACAACTAATTAAAAAATTTGAGGCGGGAAGCCAAGCTTCCCCCTCTTTCAAAACATATAACTTGTTCATTTCATTTTGAGAATTGACACCTTTGGCGAATGAGTTATATGTTTTGAAAGAGGCAATACACCTCTGCATAAAACATACAAAGGAGCAAATAACTTATGACACGCAGTAAAATCATTTCACTATTATTAAGTATTGTTATGCTTATCAGTATTCTACCATTGCACACTCTGGCGGCTGATAATGATAAGACTCTGCGCTCGGTTTACCTGCATGCTCAAGGAGAAAATCCGCAGGAAACGACAAATAACAGTACGATATATATGGGTGAAGACGCAGATATATATTTTGCGGTAGATAATCCAAACAAAGGAGAATATGTAAACAACACGCACACAGAGCCACAATATGACATGAACGGTTATACTCTCCGTATTTGCTTTGATCCCGCGTATTTTGATTTTGCCGGCGGTGATAACAGTGCGCCTATAAATTACAGCATTCCAGATGAAGGATTTGGGACATCAGATAAGGATGACGAAGAACTTGGGGATGATACCGGAACTGATGTTCCGCAGTCTGTAGGTTATTTTGTGTATAGACATGGCAGTGGTACTTATACATTGGGAGTCAACACATACAAAACCGCATATATAACAGTGTTCTACAGTGGCGGATATGTTCCTCAAAAAGAGGATGGTCAGCTTTGGTATAATCTTGCAAAGCTTTCCTTAACCCCTAAAAAGACAGGTAGCACCGATGTGTTTATTGACATAGACAGTGGTGACGAAAACTATGCTCTTGAATTATTCGCTAAAAATAAGTCTGACGAACTTGCAGAGCAGACCTTTGATTTTAATGCAATAAATGGTGGCTATCATCATATTTTGATTAAAGATAAGTCAAAGCCAACTCCGCCTATTGCAAGGCCTACCTCTGGTAGCTATGTTGAAACGGTAACTGTAGAGCTTACACAAGATGACAACCTTCCCGTTTATTATACAACAGACGGAAGTGAACCTGCAGGAAGTTCTACGAGAATTAAATATGATGGACCAATTGAAATCACTCTTGATACAGAAATTAAAGCTTGTGCATATCGTGCAAGCGATGGTAAATATTCAAGTGCGGTAAGCTACGAATATAAGATTCTGCCTGATAGACCGTATTTGTTTGATGAAGATAAGGCTTTATTACCTGATATAAACACTCTTTCAACAAAGATTGGTGTGTATGCTTCGGATAAGAATGTTTACGGAAATATAGCGGACGGTAGTGAGGTTTATTATACATTTTCTGATTTGGATGCTGAAAATCCGGTAATCGGTGACAATCCTGAAACAAGCTGGGTTAAGGTTTCTAAGCAAAATCCGATTATAGAAATTGATAAAAACACGACTGTAAGGCTTATTACTAATAAATTGGGAAAATATAGCGAACCTGCTATATATTATTTCTCAATCAAGCCCCTTGCACCTACAGCAGACAAGCCTTCAGGCGAATATACAGAAAAACTTGATGTAAGACTTTCGTGTGCAACAGAGGGCGCAATAATCTACTATACTATTGACGGAAGCGATCCGAAAACAAATGGAATAGAATACACGGGTATTCCGATTACACTTGCGAAGGACACAACTCTTCGCACCATAAGCTTTTACGATGGAGAATGGAGCGATAAGGTTTCATACTATTATCTTTTTAGTTTCTATGATGATTATGGTGTAGATGCATTCTATCCGTCTGGTGTTTATGAAGGCAGTGTTAATGTAACTCTTACGCCGAACAATCCTGACTATACTGTAATGTATCATACCGGTGATGG
>JAFQIQ010000261.1 GCA_017397445.1 Lachnospira sp. | reverse complement strand
GTTCAACCTATAGTTATCCATATAATTCCCGCCAAACGATGCGTTACGGAAAAACATATTTAAAGGATGAAAATATAAAAGGATACATGACTGCAGCTTGGCAATTGACACTACCACAACATAAAAACGGTCTTTTGTATGATGCAGCGATGTTTGGTCAAGCAAAGAAATTGATTTATCCGGAAGAAAAGTAGGAAGGAGATAAAAAAATGAAAAGAAAACTGAAACACATAGTGGCTATAGCATTTGCTTTCGTTCTCTTGTTTACGGCTTTTCCAACACAAGCTGCCGAAGAGTTGATAAAAATCAGTGACAAAGAATATGCCGTTGTCATAACTGATGCTGCCAATGCATTGCTTTGCAACAAAACACCGGTGAGTGGGGCAGTAGGAACAAAAGTGTTTCTCACTTACACTGTTCACAAGTTAAATTCGGATTATGCCACAACAAGTGGAGTCACAGGGACGCCAAGAGCGGATGGAAAATGGCCTTGTTCATATGGTTCCCTTTTATGGAACTCATCCCAGAGAGACGTAGGTGGAAATCTCTTTGATGAAGGATATACTTACATATTCCGATTGGAAAGAACGGAAGAAGGATTTACTTACCAAGGATTGAAGATGAAGGGCGACAAAGTGGCAAATATTCAGTTCACAAAGGGGGATGCGTATAACGACGAATACTGTTACTACGGTATTTGGACAGGCGGAACCGGCAAAGATACAGTGAATGCGGTGTTGACTCACGTGAGATGCTATGACGAGAACGGAAATGACCTTGGTTTAAAGTCAAATTTAGACCCAACCCAAGTCAAAATATATGAAGACGGTGAAGCCGAAGATTACAAAGTTGTCAAGGGCGGCTATTATTGTAAGGCAAATAAAACACTTCTTGTTCTGCATGAGCAAAAAGTGGCTTACATAGAAGCGGGAGCAGAAGGAAAAGAAGTCGATTACAAAGTGATGTATGGTACACAGTTGATTTTAAAGCATCCAGAAGGTAAAGAGATCTGGAACTACACCCATCTGAAGATTACGGATGATGAGGACAATGTGTACAGGCGACTTCAGGATGCAAAAGTCACTTTTGTGACAGGAGAAAAAAATATTGTGAAGCCAGTCAATGTGGATACTCGCTACCGTGTAGAAAAACCGGAAAACCCAACAAAAGAGGGTGATGAGTTCTTAGGCTGGTACTTAGGAAACGGAAAAGAATATAAATTTGACAGCATTATTACAGAATCTATCACACTTTATGCAAAGTGGCGTAATGGGGACGGAGAAGAATATCTGGCTGTTAATCAGGAAATTGGAAAGACGTTTAATTATGAGCCTGTGATTGCAATTAGTGCCTCAGTACTAGTATTGGCAGGGCTTATAACAGGATACATCATGTTAATAAAGAAGAGAGGTAAGACAAATGACAAAGCGTAAGAAACCCATCAACAAATGTAGACTTGCATTTATTATTTGTTGTTGTACTTTACCGGTTCTTCAGTGGTTAATCTTTTATGTATATGCGAATTTCCAGGCTTTTACCATGGCGTTTACGGATAGAACGGGAGCGTTTTCGTTAGAAAATTTTGAACGTTTGTGGAGGCAATTACAAAATATTGACTCGGAGCTTGGTGTGGCGATCAAGAATACAGCAATTACCTTTGGAATTAATGTTGTTATGTACCCATTCCACATTTTGGTGTCTTACTTCTTATATAAGAAGATTCCGGGTTCTAATTTGTACCGTGTACTATTCTTCCTGCCGTCCATCATCTTTAGTGTTGCATTTACATTGATTTTCAAGCAACTTATCGGAGTCAATGGATTTATCGCACAAGCGGTGCAGCAGTGGCAGGGATTGGATTATGTACCGACACTGTTGGCAGATAGCCGATTTGCGAATTACGTCATATGGGCACATATGATTTGGGTTGGTTTTGCAGGTAATATTGTTATTTACGGAGGAGCTTTTGCACGTATTCCGGATGACGTTTTAGAATCCGCAAGATTGGACGGCGTTAACTGGTGGCAAGAGTTCACTAAAATCATCATACCTATGGTATGGCCGACAGTAGCACTGCATGCGGTTATGATGTTTTGTGGTATCTTTAATGCCAGCGGTCAAGTATTCCTTTTGACAGAAGGTAAATATGGAACCATGACCTTGGATGCATGGATGTACATACAGATTATGCAAGGTGGAGACAATATACAAAACTCCAATATCTTTAACTATATG
>JAFQIQ010000260.1 GCA_017397445.1 Lachnospira sp. | reverse complement strand
ATCTCCTCATTATTAGAACTAATCATTAAACACCCCATTTCCATGGGGACAATGCTTGTACAATATATACTATACCATCACACATATATTGTCAATAACTTTAAACAATATTTCAAAAACAAAAAAAGTTGCATCACTGCAACTTTCCAACAATAGCTCATAGGGGAATCGAACCCCTGTTTCCGCCGTGAGAGGGCGGCGTCTTAACCGCTTGACCAATGAGCCGTAACAAGTACTTTGCTATAATACACTACTTTTCAAAATAATGCAAGCACTTTTTTAATTTTTTTGTAATTTTTACGCACATTCTGAAATTATAAATCGGCAAGCCCAGTATTTACAAAGCTTGCCGTCCATCAACATTATAAAACTTTTTTACTTAAAAGCACCTAACAACATATCAAACAATCCAAAACTTATAGCAAGCATTATTACTCCTGCTACAAGCACACCTAAAAGAACTGCGGCTACACTCTTCTTAAAACCAAAATCCAAAAAGCTTGCAGCAAGTGTTCCTGTCCATGCACCTGTTCCCGGAAGCGGAATAGCTACGAAAATGAATAACGCATAAAACAATCCTTTTCCAGCTTTCTCTTTAAGTTTTTCTCCACCTCTGTGACCTTTTTCAATACAAAATGTAAAAAACTTACCAATAAACTTCTTATCTTTACCCCACTCAAGAACTTTTCTCGCAAAAAGGTAAATAACCGGAACCGGAAGCATATTACCGACAATACATATTACATAAGAAATAACTTCATTCAACCCATACGCCTGAGATATAGGTATAGCACCTCTAAGCTCCACAATCGGTACCATTGAAACAAAAAATACAATTAAATACTTTGTTATTGTGTTCATAATATAAACAATCCTCCTAAAATTAAGACCAGCATTATATTATAATAGTTTGACATTAATAACAACCCCTTAAATGACTAATTTTTCTTAACCATTAGGATATAAAACTATTATTCCTGTCATCTGGCACTCTTTCGAACAGCGATGATTACATATCAAACAATGACAACTGATTAGTATTTGCCATATTGCCAAGAAGTCCCAAATCGCTTAACCTGTCAACTACAGTCTGACCAACCTTTGCACGCTGTCTGAAATCATCTTTTGATAAGAACTCTCCGTCTCTTGCCGCAATTTCTATGGATTCTCCGGCAGATTCTCCAACCTTTTCAATAACTTTAAAGGATGGCATAATCTTACCATCAATAATCTGGAAAGAGCGTGCCTTTGCTCTATATATGTCAATTGGCATAAACTCAAAACCTCTTGCATACATTTCCTGAACAATACGCATATCTTTAAGTTCATCCTCCTCTGTATTACTTATTGTGCCCGCAGCTTTTTTATTCTTGTATTCTGCAATAAAATACTCTAATTTATCGCGCCCCATAGCCATTTTTTCATAATCAAATGCATTGGCTCTGATACTGTAATACGCACAATAATATGCCAAAGGATAGAACACCTTACAGTATGCCACGCGCCATGCCATCATAACATAAGCTGCAGCATGAGCTTTTGGGAACATATACTTAATCTTCTTGCAAGACCATATGTACCAATCCGGTACATCATGCTCCTTCATAATCTGTTCCCACTCAGGCTTAAGTCCCTTACCCTTTCGCACTGATTCCATTATAGTAAATGCGGTTTCACTCTCTATTCCTTTAAGAATCAGATACACCATAATATCGTCTCTTGTACAGATAGCTGTTGAAATAGTCGCTTTACCCTCCTGCAGAAGTGTCTGTGCATTACCTAACCACACGTCGGTTCCATGTGAAAGTCCTGCAATACGTACCAAATCCGAAAATGACTGCGGTTTTGCATCAATTAACATCTGCATAGCAAAATCAGTACCGAACTCAGGAATTCCAAGAGCACCTAATTTACACCCGCCAATATCAGACGGTTTAATTCCAAGTGCATCAGTGTTCTTAAACAACGACATAACCTCCTGTGAATCCAGCGGAATATCAAGTGGATCAATACCTGTTAAGTCCTGAAGCATACGAATCATAGTAGGATCAAGATGCCCTAAAATATCCAATTTCAAAAGATTATGATCAATACTATGGTAATCAAAATGTGTAGTAACAATATTAGTCGTCATATCATTAGCCGGATGTTGTACAGGTGTAAAGGAATGAATCTCATCACCAATAGGCAATACAACAATACCACCCGGATGCTGTCCTGTTGTACGACGAATTTCAGTACATCCCTCTGCAATTCTTTCTATCTCACAATTACGCTTAACTATTGGAACACCGGTCTTTTTTGACTTTTCCTCAAAGTATTTCTTAACAAATCCAAATGCCGTCTTATCCGCAACTGTACCAATTGTACCGGCCTTAAATGTCTGACCTTTACCAAATATAACCTCAGTAAAGGAATGTGCCTTACTCTGATATTCATTGGAAAAATTAAGATCAATATCCGGTTCCTTATTACCCTTAAATCCCAGGAATGTCTCAAATGGAATATCAAAACCTAATTTATCCAGCTTATGTCCACATTCCGGACAATATTTATCAGGCATATCACATCCTGCCCCACCGGCATACGCTTTAACATCATCTGAATAAAAATCATTGTAGTAACATTTTGGACAAAGATAATGAGGACTTAACGGATTAACCTCTGTAATACCCGCCATAGTCGCCGCAAAGGAAGAACCTACTGAACCTCTTGAACCAACAAGATAACCGTCATCATTAGACTTCCACACCAGTTTCTGTGCAATTATATACATAACCGAATATCCATTGCTGATAATAGAATTAAGTTCTCTTTCAAGTCTTTCCTTAACTATGCTCGGAAGTTCCGGTCCATATACCTCATGTGCTCTGTTATTGCATATATCCCTTAACATCTGGTCTGAATTCTCAATAACAGGAGGTCTCTTATCGGGACGTACCGGTATAAGTTTCTCACACATATTAAGTATCTTGTTTGGATTGGTTACTACTATCTCAAAGGCTTTATCTTCTCCAAGGTAATCAAACTCGTGAAGCATTTCCTCTGTAGTATGAAGATATAGCGGTGCCTGATTATCTGCGTCATCAAACCCCTTACCGGCCATAATAATACGTCTGTACACCTCATCTTCCGGATTAAGAAAATGTACATCACAGGTAGCAACTACCGGCTTTTTAAACTTTTCTCCCAACGCCACAATCCGTCTGTTTAAGTCTCTTAAATCTTCCTCATCCTTAACATAATAATCCTCTTTTTCAATCATAAAGTGATTATTACCAATAGGCTGAATCTCCAGATAATCATAAAACCCTACAATTCTTGCAATCTCCGCTTCTGAACGTCCGTTGACCATCGCCCTGAACAATTCGCCAGCCTCACAGGCACTGCCTACAATAAGTCCCTCTCTGTATTTATTAACCAGACTCTTAGGAATCTTAGGAAATCTGCTAAAATACTGAAGATGTGATGCAGACACCAATCTGTACAAATTAATTCTTCCCATCTCGTTAGATGCCAAGATAATACAGTGATACTGATGCAATTTCTTAATGGCATTATCATCAAGAGCACCTTCTTCATTAAGCTTATCCAGATTAAATATATCTCTGTCCGCCAACATCTTTATCATCTTCAGGAATATATGTGCCGTAGCTTCAGCATCATCCACCGCCCTGTGATGATTATCAAGAATCACCCCCAGATGCTTGCACAATGTATCGAGCTTGTAATTATTAAGATTAGGAATCACGAACTGTCCCAAAAGTACCGTATCCATAATAGTCGGATTCCAATCCACATTCTGCTTCAAGGCTTTATCAATAATAAAACTGGTGTCAAACTCTGCATTGTGAGCAACTACAACGCATCCTTCACAAAAATCAAGGAATTTCGGAAGCACTTCCTCTATAAGTGGCGCATCTAATACCATCATATCACTAATTCCCGTAAGACTTTCAATCTTAAAAGGAATTGGTATCTGCGGATTAACAAATGTGCTGAATCTGTCCACTATCTCGCCATTCTTTATCTTTACTGCACCTATCTCAATTATCCTGTCCACAGTAGCACAAAAACCCGTAGTTTCTATATCAAAAACCACGAACTCATCCTCAAAACTTTGACCTCTTGGATTAGTAACTATTGTTTTTGTATCATCTACCAGGTATGCCTCTATACCATAAATAACTTTAAAGTCCAGCTTCTCACCTTTTTTCTTGTAATCCCCTTCTAACTTATCCATAGTATGATAAGCTTCTGTGAATGCCTGAACAACTCCATGGTCTGTTATGGCAATACCCTTATGTCCCCACTTTATAGCCTGCTTGATTATATCTGATACCGAAGAAACGCCATCCATATCACTCATCTTAGTATGACAATGCAATTCAACACGCTTATTAAGAGCCAAATCATTACGGGCTTTTCTTGTATCTGCAGACTTTCTGATCCCCCATACATTAGCCATGGTTATCTCGTGATCAAACTTATCTAACGCAACAACACCTTTCACTTTAACAAAATTCTTGGTCTTTATATACTCTTTAACCTGAGATAACTCTTCATTTTTTACAAACATTTTAACTGTAATGGTATCTGTAAAATCCGTAACATCAAACATAAGAATCGTTCTTTCATTTCTAATCTCACGCTCATCAACTTTACGTAT
>JAFQIQ010000259.1 GCA_017397445.1 Lachnospira sp. | reverse complement strand
GAGTTATCGCGAAGCGATTACTCATAGATATATTTAATGTGCAGTTTTGAAGGAACTTATATAATAAACTAATATCCTATAGGGGTGTGGTGAAGTGGTATCATAACGGTCTCCAAAACCGCTGGTGGGGGTTCGATTCCCTCCACCCCTGCTTTAAGAAACGCAAATAATTGCGTTTCTTTTTTTATGCGATAAATATATAACCACTTAATATTTAAGAGCCTGGTGACTAATGTTATGACGAAAAAAGTCGATAAGTCTTTACTGCTTCTTTACCAAGTGGATGGTATAATTATTTATGTGATGTTACGTAAGTAATATCCGAGATGGAGGAATATGAATAAAGTTAATGCTATTTTAAAGAACATTTTTTATTTAGTAGGTATTTTGGTCGCATTTTTTCTGATGAGTCTGTTGGTTGAGAAATTATTTCATATGTATTCGCTGATACCGGCAATGTTTACTTTGGCAGTTTTTTTAGTTTCGCTGGTTACGGATGGTTATGTATATGGAATAGTGGCATCTTTTTTGAGTGTGCTATTGCTTAATTATGCATTTACTTTCCCTTATTTTAAGTTTAATTTTAGTATTCCGGAGAATATGGTATCAGCAGTGATTATGCTTGCTATAACATTTATTTCCAGTGCTCTTACTACAAAGATTAAACAAAGTGAGAAGATGAAGGCAGAATCTGCTAAAGAAAAAATGAGGGCTAATTTGCTTAGAGCAGTATCTCATGATTTAAGGTCACCATTGACAACGATTTATGGTTCAAGTTCAGTTGTTATTGAAAAGTATAATGAATTGTCGGACGAGCAGATTATCAAGTTGGTTAATGGTGTCCGGGAAGACGCCCAGTGGCTTATGGGAATGGTGGAGAATTTGCTCTCTGTAACAAGAATTGATGGTGGCAATGTTAAGCTTAATATGAACCCTACAGTTTTGGAAGAATTGATTGATTCAGTCCTTGTGAGGTTTAGGAAGAGATATCCGTCGCAAAAAGTTGTGGTGGATTTACCTGAAGATTTTATTAGCATTCCTATGGATGCAGTACTTATCGAGCAGGTTATTGTTAATATTCTTGAAAATGCAGTACAGCATGCAATTGGTATGACAGAGCTTGAGCTCAAAGTTTTTGTTGTTGGTCAAAAGGCAGTTTTTGAGATTCTTGATGATGGTTGTGGTATTCCTAAGGAAGACTTGTCACAGGTGTTTACGGGATATTATGAAAAGAAAAATATTGAGGCACCGGCAGACTTTAAAAAGAACAATATGGGAATTGGCTTGTCGGTATGTGCATCAATTATTAAGGCACATGGCGGTTCGATTTCTGTTGAGAATAGAAAGACAGGCGGTTGCTGCTTTAGATTTTCATTAAATATGGAGGATGAATGTGATGAATAATAAATTTAGAATCCTGGTAGTTGAAGATGATGCTAATATTTGTAATTTTGTAAAGACTATCCTCGAAACTAACAATTATCAGGTTATCGATGCTGCAAGTGGTGGTAGTGGAGAAACGATGTTTCTTTCCCATAGACCGGATTTGGTTATTCTTGATTTGGGACTTCCGGATATAGATGGAATAGAGTTTATCAGAAACATTAGAGAAAAGAGTGAGACACCGATTATTGTTTTATCAGCAAGAACTAATGAATCGGATAAAGTTGAAGCTTTGGATACAGGTGCTAATGACTATGTTACTAAGCCTTTTGGTACTGATGAGCTTCTCGCCAGAGTCAGAGCAACATTAAGAGACAGCAGAAGGAATGCTAACGGCGAAAAGATAGGAAGAAGTAAATTTCAGACAGCGGATATGACAATTGATTATGAATACAGAAGAATTACTGTGGGTGATTCGGAAGTTAAATTAACTCAGATTGAATATAATATAGTTGAGTTGCTTTCAATCAATGCGGGACGAGTGCTTACATATTCAGAAATTATTAAGAAAATATGGGGATATTCAGATTATGGCAGTATAAAAAAACTGCAGGTTAATATGGCTAATATAAGAAAGAAATTGGGAGAAAAACCGGGGGAAAATCAATATATATCTAATGAATTGGGCGTTGGATACAGAATGAATGACAGTGAGGTAATAAGATGAGTTTTGCAGATGTGATGGGACTTCTTGGTGGTTTAGCATTATTTCTTTATGGTATGCAGATGATGAGTTCCGGTATGGAAGCAGCTGCTGGTAATAAGATGAAAAAACTGTTGGAAAAACTTACAGCAAACAGATTCTTAGGAGTTTTAGTTGGTGCTGTTATAACAGCAGTTATACAGTCTTCGTCTGCAACGACTGTAATGGTAGTAGGTTTTGTGAACTCGGGTATGATGACTTTAAGACAGGCTGTTTGGATTATAATGGGTGCCAATATAGGTACTACAATTACAGGCCAGTTAATAGCTCTTGATGTAGGTGCTATTGCACCTCTTATTGCAGCAATCGGTGTATTTGTGGTTGTGTTCACGAAAAATGAGAAACTTCATCATATAGGTAATATTTTTGCAGGACTTGGCGTACTTTTTATTGGTATGGATATGATGAGTGCAGCTATGAAACCACTTGCAAACTCAGAAGCATTTGTGAATCTGTTGGCACAGTTTAAGAATCCGGTGCTTGGAATTCTTGCAGGTTTGGTATTTACAGCTATAATTCAGTCGTCGTCAGCGTCAGTAGGTATTTTACAGGGATTGGCAAAGAGTGGTGTTATAGGATTAGACAGTGCGGCATTTGTGTTGTTTGGACAAAATATTGGTACTTGTGTTACTGCGTTGCTTGCGTCAATTGGTACAAGTCGTAACGCAAGAAGAACAACAATTATACATATTTCGTTTAATATAATTGGTACAATTGTATTTACGATGCTTTGTATAGTAACACCGCTTATTATGTGGGTTGAAGGTGTGACTCCGGGAGATGCCACGGCTCAGATTGCTAATTTACATACATTGTTTAATATTACAACTACGTTGTTGTTGTTGCCTTTTGGTAATTATCTTGCAACATTGGCTGAGAAAATCCTTAAAGATTCTAAGGAAGAGGAGGCAGATGTTATGCAGCTTAAGTATATAAGAAACATTAAGGATTTGGGAGAAGACCAGCTTGGTGTATCTGCTATGAGTATGGAAGCTGTTAGAAAAGAACTTGAGCGTATGATGGATTTTGCTAAAGAGAATGTTGCCAAAGCATTCGAAGCATTTTCTACAAGTAATGTATCGGTTGTTCAAGAAGTTGATAAAAACGAGGAATATCTTGATTACCTGAATAAGGAAATTCGAAAACATATTTCAAAAGTTATTACGCATGAGCGTACGGAAGCAGGTAGCTGCATATATAATTCATATTATACAATTACGGGCAATATTGAACGAATCGGTGATCATGCTGTGAATATCGGCGGTTATGCATATCAGATTGATGAAAAAGGTATTAAGTTTTCTGATACTGCAAAAGAAGAGATGCTAAAGATTAAAAGTGTCTGCAATGAATTGTTGGATATGCTTAATTATACCGGTGATGATTTTGTGGATTGGCATGCAGATGTGGCGGGGATGGAACAGAAGATTGATGATATGACTAAAGAGTACCGCAACAATATGTATGAACGAATTAAGTCAGGAAGCTGCTCTGATGAGGGTAGTATTATTTATTCGGAAATGCTTACTGATTTTGAAAGAATTGGTGACCATTGCCTTAATATCTCAGATGAGATTGTAAAAATTGCTATGGTGAATAATTAAGAATAGGAGTATTGGTATGGGGAGTTATATTTTAGTTGGAATTATGGTTGTTATAGTTATTGCAGCGGCTGTGTTTTCGTGGTGGCTCGAAAGTGATCCTAAAGATAATAGTAAAAATGGAGGGCAGGAATAATGGATGTTTTAGGATTTTTGTTGGATATTGGTCTTTTGGTCCTTGGTTTCTTATTGCTTATGAAGGGGGCTGACTGGTTTGTAGAAGGTACGGCCGGAATTGCGAGAAAGTTTGGAATTCCTCAGATTGTTATTGGTCTTACAATTGTTGCTATGGGTACATCAGCTCCGGAAGCAGCGGTTAGTGTTAATGCTGCATTGCAGGGGAATGCAAGTATTTCAGTGGGTAATGTTGTGGGAAGTAATATTTTGAATATCCTTATAATACTTGGTATAACAGGTACTATTACAGCAGTAGCTATTCAGAAGTCAACACTTCAGATAGATATTCCTTTTATGCTTGCTATTACTGTTGTTTTGGGTGTTATTGGTTATACAGGTAATTCTATTTCAAGAATAGAAGGTATAATACTTTTAGTGTTTTTCGTTGCATATCTTGCATATCTTTTTGTTATGGCTAAGAAGAATAAGGAAGAGGATAATGAAGAGACTAAGCCAATTTGGAAGTTGTTAATCTTTGCTGTAATAGGTATTGTTATTATTGTACTTGGTAGTGATTTTGCAGTTGATGGTGCTACCGGAATTGCTAAGGTCTTAGGACTTAGTAATAAGTTTATAGGTCTTACAATTGTTGCACTTGGAACATCTCTTCCGGAGCTTGTAACATCGGTTACTGCTGCAAGAAAGGGTAATGCAGATATTGCTATTGGTAATATTGTTGGAAGTAATATTTTTAATATACTTTTCATCCTCGGTACAAGTGCTCTTATTATTCCACTTGAATTTGCTAACGGATTCATTATTGATACTATTATTGCGTTGTTTGCCGGTGTGTTCCTGTGGGTCAGTGTGTTTAAGACAAAAAAGCTTACAAGACCTTGGAGTGTTGTGATGCTTGTGTCATATGCAGCGTATTTAGTGTATTTATTAATGTTTTCTTAAAATTTTCAAAATGTAGTTTGTGATATTGCAATACATCCTGGTTGGTTGTACAATCAGGATGTATTGTAATTTATTGGAAACTTTAAGATGTTTTCGATGGAGAAAAGAGAGGTTGTTAGATAATATTATGACATCGGATAAAAATATTTGGATTAAAAGAATTGCTGTTATTTTGTTTTTTGCAGTTGTATTGTTGGGAAGTTTGTATCTGACATGGAGATTTAAGGATGCCATGGCTACATATATAAGTGAGCCACAGTTGTTCAGGGACTGGGTGGATGAGCGTGGGATATGGGGGATGTTGGCATATGTTGCTATGCTTGTTATTCAGGTTGTTCTCGCAGTTATTCCGGGAGAACCCTTGGAAATTGCAGGAGGGTATGCATTTGGCAACCTGTGGGGAACAGTGTTGTGTGTTATAGGAACAACGATAGGAAGTGTTATAGTTTACCTGCTTGTTAAGCGTTTCGGCATGAAGATTGTCACATTGTTTTTCTCAAAGGAGAAGGTGGAATCTTTGAAGTTCCTGAAAAGTTCCTCTAAGAGAAATATGTTGTTTATGATTATTTTTATTATACCGGGAACGCCAAAGGACTTATTGTGTTATTTTATAGGTTTAACGGATATTAATTTTATGACTATGTTCTTAATATGTTCTCTTGGCCGATTACCGTCAATTATAACTTCTACGGTAGGAGGTAATGCTTTGGGTACAGAGAATTATCTGTCAGCAGTAATTGTTTTTGCGATAACTGCGGTTATTAGTCTTTGCGGAATTGCTATTTATAATTATATTTGTAAGAAGCATGAAACTAAAAAGGCAGAAATTACAGAAGAGCAACAGCGTTAATACTGTTGCTTTTTTTGTTGTTGTCCATTATAATTAAGAAGATACTTATATTGGAGAGAGATTGATGAAGGTTATGTTTATTTCTCTTGGCTGCGACAAGAATCTTGTTGATACCGAGAGTATGCTTGGAATATTAAAGAATAAAGGATTTGAGTTTACTGATGATGAAACACAGGCAGATGTAATAGCTATTAATACCTGCTGTTTTATTAATGATGCAAAGCGGGAAAGTATTGATACTATTCTGGAGATGGCTCAGTTAAAGTCGGAAGGAGTATGTAAGGCGCTTGTGGTTGCAGGGTGTCTGGCACACAGATATAAAGATGAAATTATCAAAGAGATACCGGAAGTTGATGCATTTATCGGAACGACTTCTTATGATAAGATTGCTGAAGTTATACTGTCGGTTCTTGAAGGTAAAGGATTCAATGTTGTTGATGATGCAGACAGACTTGTTAAAACCAGTGATGACAGAATTATAACAACGGGCGGATACTATGAGTATTTAAAGATTGCAGAAGGCTGCGATAAGCATTGTACATATTGTATTATTCCTAAGGTAAGGGGGAATTTCCGAAGTTATCCTATGGAATATCTGGTTGAGCAGGCTAAGGGGCTTGTGGACAAAGGTGTTAGAGAGCTTATACTTGTTGCACAGGAAACAACAATGTACGGTGTTGATATATACGGTGAGAAATCCCTTGCTAAGCTTATCAGGGAGCTGGCTAAGATTGATGAATTAAGATGGATTAGGATTCTTTATTGTTATCCTGAGGAGATTGATGATTCGCTTATCGAGGTTATTAAGAATGAGCCTAAAGTGTGTCATTATCTTGATATGCCAATTCAGCATGCAAGTGATGTAATTTTAAAGAGAATGGGAAGACGTACATCCAACGCACAATTAGTTTCTATCATAGAGAAGTTAAGACAGGAGATTCCGGATATTGCTCTTAGAACAACATTAATAACAGGTTTTCCGGGAGAGACGGAAGAAGATTTTGAAACTATGCTTGAGTTTGTAGATAAGATGGAATTTGACAGGCTTGGTGTGTTTACGTATTCACCGGAAGAGGATACACCGGCTGCTGTTATGCCGAATCAGATAGATGAGGATATTAAAGAGCTGCGTCGTGATGAGATTATGCAGCTTCAGCAGGAAGTTTCAATCGATAAATCAGCGGATATGGTTGGACAGGTGCTGGAGTGTATGATAGAAGGAAAGATTGCGGATGATGACGCTTACGTAGGACGTTCTTACAAGGATGCACCTAATGTTGACGGTTTTGTATTTGTTAATACAACTGCCAATCTTATGTCAGGTGATATAGTTAAGGTTCATATTGACGGTGCTTTGGAATATGATTTAATAGGAAGTCTTGTGCAGGAATAAATATAGAAATGAGGAAATATTATGAATTTACCTAATAAACTTACAATACTTAGAACGATACTTATACCTTTCTTTTTGGTGTTTTTGTACACTGATTTTTGGGGAAGTGCTAATGCATATGTTGCAGTTGCTATATTCATAATTGCCAGTATAACAGATTTTCTGGATGGATTTATTGCCAGAAAATACAATCTTGTAACTAACTTCGGAAAGTTTATGGATCCTTTGGCGGATAAGCTGCTTGTGTGCTCGGCTTTGATTGCACTTGCTGATATTGGTAAGCTTCCCGCATGGATAGTAATAATTATTATTGCCAGAGAATTTATTATCAGTGGTTTCAGAACCGTGGCGGCTGACAACGGAGTAGTAATTGCGGCCAGTTATTGGGGGAAATTCAAGACCACATTTCAGATTATTATGATAATTGCATTAATCATTGATTTACCGTTTAGCTTTATGCATTATATTAATCTTGCACTGATTTATATATCACTTGCACTTACTATAATTTCTTTAGTAGATTATATGGTTAAGAATTACAAGGTACTTTTGGATGGAAGCAATAAATAACAGATTTTTTTAGAAAAGAGCTTTTGCAAATGTTTTGTATAAAATATTTACAAAGCTCTTTTTTGCTATTTGATTAGTGATTTTAAATGACAAACTATGATTCTTTGTGACGTTTTTTGATAAAAGAACATAAAAAAAACGTGAAAAATGGTTGATAATTTGTAAGAAAGTGGTAAAATATATATGAGTTTATAAAAATTTTATATTTTGTAAAGGAGAGTGTCATGAGAAGATTGAAAAAATTCTTTAGCGGACTTATGGCAGTGGTATTAGCGGTATCTACTGTTATGAGTGGTCTTCCGGCGGTAGCTCATGCAGCAGCTGCAACGGTTACATCAGTCGGCGGATGGAATGAAACACTCTATATGGAACTTTCAGGCGTTAGTGATTCTAACGTTACGGCAGTTTCTTATAGTGGTGCTTCTACAGGTTCTCTTACAGGTGATGATTTGAAGTATCTTGTAAGAGATGTAGATGGCAGAGTAAGAATTGATATTCCTGGATTGAAGCCGGGTACATATTCAGTATCTGTTACTACAAGCAGCGGTACAGTAACACAGAGTGGTATCGTTGTAACAGAGCAGGACCGTTCAGGTTATGCACACTTTAATTACACAGAAGGTGTAGGTGCATATAAGGATGACGGTACACTTAAAGATAATGCTATTGTTCTTTACGTTACAGATGAGAACAAGAATACAATTACACTTAGTCACAAGGGCGTGACTGTTACAGGTATTGGTAATATCCTTAACTCAGTTGGTGAGGATACAGGTAGCGGTACTACAAGTAAAGGAGGAAAGCCTAATACTAATCAGGGTATTCTTAAATTGCTTGCTTTGGACAATATTCCATTAGTAGTACGTTTTGTGGGATGTGTTTCTAACACAGGACTTTATAAGAGTGGTACATTTAATGCAAGCTCTACACCTAAGGTAGATGGTCTTACAATCTACGATTCGCTGGACAATGGTGGTTCAGTAGGTGATAACGGTCATATGGCCCGTATGAAGTCAGCTAAGAACGTTACACTTGAAGGTATCGGTACTGATGCTACAATTGACGGATGGGGATTCCACTTTATGTGTGAGTCTGCATACGCAGATTTAGGTAAGAGCTTTGAAGTACGCAACCTTACATTTATCAATACACCGGAAGATGCTGTTGGTATGGAAGGTGTTCAGGCAGGAACAAGTGCATCATCAGCTATCTCGGCTTCGGTAGAAAGATGTTGGGTACATAACTGTTCATTCTATGTTCCGAATATATCAAGCCCGGCAGAAAGTGATAAGTCTGAGGGTGATGGTTCGGTAGATTTCAAGAGAGGACAGTATTTCACAGCAAGTTATAATTACTATGAAGGCTGTCATAAGACTAACCTTATCGGTTCTTCAGACAGTTCTATTCAGTATAACCTTACATATCATCACAATGTATATAAGTATGTTGAGTCAAGAGGTCCTCTTGCACGTAATGCTAATATTCATATGTATAACAATGCTTTCATCGGCCAGACAAGTTATGCTATGGATGCAAGAGCTAATTCGTTCATTTTCTCTGAGTCTAACATATTCTATATGTGTAAGAATCCGCAGACAACAGGCGGTGGTGTGATTAAGAGTTACAACGACTCATTTGCCAGCTATATCGGTGATAAGGCAGGCGTTGTAGTTGATGATAAGACTACGAATGTATCAAACAGCTGTAAGTATACATATGGCGGAATTGATTACAGCAAGTTTGAGACAGATTCTAAGTTATCTTATATTCCAACAGGGGATTATAAGGTTTCAGAGGATCATACATATGTTATGAAGGATTTGTATGCTAATGCAGGTCCAATGAAGTCTAATCAGAAGACAGCAGAAGAAGTTTCTATGTCTGAGATGTCACTTATTCCAAGTGGCGTTACAGCAACTAACTTAACTTCAAGTCTTCCTTATTCAGGTACTCCTGGTAAGATTTCAAAGACTGTATATGCATTTACAGTAGATACAGTATTTGATTTTGAGATGTCTGCATCAGGTGCTGTTCTTTGTAATGAAGCAGGTGTTGCATTCTTAGAGGGAAGCGGTTCTGTTAAGTCACTTCCTGCCGGAACTTATATGATTCAGGCTGTTAATTTCTCAGCAGGTACAGCTTCATCACTTGGTTCATTTAAGGATGTAACAGTTAGCAGCATTAAGATTACAGGTGCAGACCCTGATTACGACCCTAACAAGCTTACAGGTATTGCACTTAACAAGACAAGTATGAATATGGTTGTTGACTCAGCTTCAACACTTACAGTTTCATACACACCAAGTACAACTACAGCAGATAAAACTGTAACATGGTCTACAAGTAATTCATCAGTTGCAACGGTAACTAATGGTGTTGTTGTAGCAGTTGGAAAGGGTTCAGCTGTTATCACGGCTAAGGTTGGAGAGTTTACAGCAACATGTAACGTAACAGTTACAGAGCCTATAGCTCTTACAGGAATTGCACTTAATAAGACTTCTACAGAGATATTAAGTGGTTCAACAGAAACATTGACAGTTTCATATACACCAAGCAACACAACAGAGGCTACAGATGTATCGTGGTCAACAGGTAACGCTTCAGTTGCAACAGTAACTAACGGTGTTGTTAAGGGTATCGGAGAAGGTACAACAACTATTACTGCTAAGGTTGGTAACTTTACAGCAACATGTACAGTAACAGTTAAGATTCCGGAAGTAGCAGAAGGTGCTTATGTTCACGTATTTGATACAGATGGAAAGACAAGTGATTTCTATTCAATCACAGGTTCTTTGTCTTCTTCAAAGGGAACTATTACATACAATGGACAGACACTCAATCAGTGTTTGAAGATTGAAAGTTCAACTAATATTTCATTTACAGCCCCAGCGGAGGGTACACTTAAGCTTTATTTTGGTGGTTCTACATCTGCCAGCGGTAAGGCAATTAAGGTGGATGGTAAGAGCCTTGATATTGGCTCAGACCAGATACTTACAGTAAATGTTGCAGCAGGTTCACACACAATTACAAAGGATGATTCGATTTTCCTTTGGGTTATGGAGTATGCACCTCTTTCATCAGGTGGTTCATCAGAGGAGCACACACACTCATATACAGCTTCTGTAACAACAGCAGCTACATGTGAAACAGCAGGTGTAAGAACATATACATGTTCATGTAGTGATTCATATACAGAGGCTATTCCTGCAACAGGACATACATATTCATCAAGTTATACAGTTGATGTTGAGGCTACAGAGACAACAGCCGGCAGTAAGAGTCGTCACTGTACAGCAGCAGGTTGTGATGCAAAGACTGATATAACAGTTATTCCTGCAACAGGAAGTTCATCAGGCGATCATACACATGCATACACAGTTACTGTATCAACTGAACCAAGTTGTGCATCAACAGGTCTTAAGGTATATACATGTTCATGCGGTTCAACTTATACAGAGACTATTGAGGCATTAGGACATAGTTTTTCGTCAAGCTATACAGTAGATGTAGAGCCTACAGAAACAACAACAGGTAGCAAGAGTCGTCACTGTACGGTATCAGGATGTGCTGCACGTACAGATGTTGTGATTATTCCTGCTACAGGTTCAACAGCTACAACAGCAACATCAGTTAAGCTTCTTGAAGTTGGCGGATGGTTAGAGAGTGCATATGTAGAGTGGGAGCCGGTTTCAGGTGCTACAGGCTACAATGTATATATCAGAAAGACATCAAGTGAGACATATACTCAGCTTGATAATGAGTTAATCAGAAAGTATCCTAACTATTGGAGAGCAGATGCTTTAGGTTTAACAGCAGGTACATATATTATGAAGGTAGTACCTAT
>JAFQIQ010000258.1 GCA_017397445.1 Lachnospira sp. | reverse complement strand
TAACCCATAATACTTCACGTCTTCAGCAAATCCAGCCTTGGCACCCTGATGTGCGTCCGTGTATGGCAAATATGGCTTTATATCATATATCCCTGTACCA
Organism: Lachnospira sp.; assembly: GCA_017397445.1. Lineage (GTDB taxonomy): Bacteria > Bacillota > Clostridia > Lachnospirales > Lachnospiraceae > Lachnospira. The sequence continues at coordinate 15,972 of JAFQIQ010000258.1, read as the reverse complement.
TCTTTCAAGTCCGCTCCTGACACATACAAAACCGGCCCTTCTTCCGTCAGTTCAACTTTATCCAATTTCACCGACGACAACCCTATATTATTCGGCCGAAACGGAGAACGTGTAGCAAACACACCCATATGCGTGTTTCCTCCAAGACGCGGCGGTTTAACCGTAGCCGCCCAATTATCTCTGTCAGTACCGTCAAACTTCCATAAAAGCCATATGTAATCAAAACCTTCAAGTCCCTTCACGGCATCCGTGCTTCTATATTCATTTTCAAAAACTATCTTACCTTTAAGTTCCGGTACAAGTCCACTCTGACGCGGTATACCAAACTTCTGAGAAAAATCAGTGTAAATGTGTGCAATAACTTTCATAACATTTTCCTTATTTTTTTAATTAGTCGCATCTTCCTTTGCATAAAATGCTTTGCATTCCTCTACAGTATATGTGTACATTCCTGAATTCCTATAGTCTTCAACTACATACTTATTAATATTATCTGCGTTAATAGTTCTAAACATAAACGGTACGTAATTTTTCATAGTGTCCTGGTACAGCGTTTTATCCTTTTGCTCTACTGACTTTTTACCGGTCACCCATCCATAGTCAAAAGTTTCCTGATACACATCAGAAGAAATCAAATTAGTATCTGCCTGTATATAAACTCTAAATCCTGCACCTAAAGTAGCATGGTTACCACCCGCCCAAAAGAATGAAACAATCCGTCCATCATCTTGTCTATAACCTAATACCTCACAACCATCGTACAAAAGCAATCCATTACCATTCATTTCATTATAACTCATAATTTCAGAGCCATCATACAATGTATCTCCAGCCTCGTTTTGCAGATATATGTCATTTCCATACTTCTCCACGATTTTCTTTTCGCTATTATATGTATATAGCAATGTTCCTGAAACTCTCCTTCCATACACCTTCTGTACCATTAATTCAGGTTGTCCGTCACTGTTAACGTCATATAAAAAGAATCCTTTAACGGTGCCACCACTATCTAATGTCGCATATCTTTCCTTGATTGGCTGATTAATCAACTCCTGACTGTCATAACTCAAAAGAAAATTCTTATACGCAACCGTCCACTCCTTATTATCCACCTTTGACTCCAACTGAGTTTCTATTTGTCCAGTATTAACTGTCGATTCACTTGAATTCACACTCTCAACGTTAGCACATCCACTAGCAATAGCACCAACTCCAAGTATTACCGTTATGGCAATTATCGCCTTCTTTGCCTTTACAACAATTCCCACAGCTATATCTTCTGTTTTCACTTTTTCTGATAGTTTCATAACCTAACTCCTTTCAGTATATTCTGCTATAACTTTAGTTACCAATTCAGTGCCATATACTTTATATTGTCCCCTTTAACATGCAAAACAACAATCACCAACGGCAGTTTTTTCGTATGCAACTTACTGTTTTTCACTTCATCCTCACTAAGATAAACCTGCTTTGAAACAAATTCTTCCCGATTGAAATCATAATATGAGATCACAGCGTGTCCGTTCAATACTGAATGTACATACCCCAACTGACTATATAGAAAGTTTCTTTTGATCCACATTTTAATTAATTTAAAAGAATCTATCGCAATAGCAATAGTGCTACACAGTATAATAAGCGATATCGCAAGGCAAACCATTTGCTTTATACCGGAATCATCCCCACGTAACACTAACTTAATATGCGCAACACAGACTCCTACACACACCAACACATTCACAAAAATGAGTTTTTTCCAACTTATCCGATAACGTTTCTTTATATTGTCTTCCGAAAACACCACCGGTGTCATAGCAACTATCATTTGTTTTACCTGTTCAGGAATCTCTTCATGCTTTCTTGCTATTGCAGGTCTATTCTTAAACCAACTGATTCCTAATGCCAAAAACAGTAAAACGCCTCCGCCGTATACCAATATATCCCCCATATTCGTACATTTCCTCTCCTAGTCATTGAGGGCACTTTCGCCCTCCTGAATAAACTAATTACTCTGAATGATACCGCTGAATAAACTCATATATCGGCATAGGTTTTGCATAAAAATATCCCTGAATCAAGTCACACTCCTGTTCAACAAGGAAATCCACCTGTTCGCGACTCTCAATTCCCTCAGCAACAATCTTCATATTCAACTTCTTCGCAAGGTCAATGACCTCTGAAACAATAAGCATACCTCTTTCCTGTGCCTCAGCACCCCGGAAGAAATCTGCATCAATCTTTAATACATCAATCTGCAATTCCTTCAAAGAATTAAGAGATGAATATCCTGCTCCAAAATCATCCATAGATACTATAAAGCCCGCATCTCTAAGCTTCTTCACAGTATTAAGAAGCACTGCCTTATCATCAAAGAATGCACTTTCCGTAAGCTCCAGTTCTATAACATTATGCGGTACCTGATACTTATCCACTATTGAACTGATATGCTCCGCCAAATCCTCCCTTGTAAAATGTGCTCTTGAAACGTTAACAGATATAGGCACAACCTTGCGTCCCTGTGCTATCCACTGAGCCTGCTGTCTTGAAATCTCTTCAAGCATGTAATCATCAAGTTTTAAGATAAAACCATTCTTCTCAAATATTGGGATAAACTTATTCGGTGGTATAAAACCTTCTGCCGGATGTGCCCATCTGACCAGAGCTTCCGCTCCTGCCAACTGCTCCTGTGTAGCATTAATCTTCGGCTGCAAATACACCTTAAACTCTTTGTTAGCCAAAGCCTTGTCCATATCATCTTCAACTCTTCGCTCCCAAAGTTTTTGTTTATTCATCTCCACATCAAAAAATGCAGTTTTATTCTCTGCTTCTTCACCTAACAGCTCACAGGCTATCACAGCATTATTGTATAACTGGTCAACGTCCATCTCTCCTGCAGTAATCTTGTATACACCAACAGCAAAGTACAACTTCATAGCCGGAATGACAGCATCCAATGCATTTTCAAGTTCCTGTATACGCATATTCAGCTGTTGTTCGTCAATATATGTAACCAAAAGACCAAACTCAGCATTTTCGTGATGTGCCACAGTCTCTTTCTTATTAAGGCCTTTCCTAAGCACTCCATAAAATCTTTCTATGAGCTCTTCGCCTTCTTTCACACCGAAACACGTACAAAAGCTTCTATACTTACGCATCTTTAAGTGCAGCATAGCATAGTTATACTTTCCTTTACGGTTCTTCTTTAACAAATGTGTTCCGCTTCGCACAAAATGCAACCAATTATCACCACCGGTTATCATATCCGTATAGATAATCTTGTTAGTTCTTCTTATATTAACAAGCACACTTACAAATGAAACGACATAGTAAATACAAAAAACAACTATAAGCAATAAGAACAACATTGAACTTACTATCAGCATAAACAAATCACGGCTGAGAATCTTAATATCGTTAAGCACAAACACTTCCAATTCGCCTACAGAAACAACCATCCAAAGCTTAACCCTTGTTAAAACATTGGTCTCGCTATCAGAAAAGAAAGTTGCCTCATCAACAGTTATAACCTTTTCTATCTTCTCAAAAACATTATCACTTATGGTAATCTTATCATTCTCATATACTAATATACCATCTAAGTCTTCTTCAACAAGCACTCTCACATTATAATTCTTATCGATTTGCAACATATCAAACTCTGATATATTGTCTATAGCAGGTCGAAATTCACCACTGGCCCAGACTTTCTCACCCTGACTGTTAAGCACACCAACCTTCTCTATTTCACCGGACATATCAACGTAAGTTTTCACTGAATCATTGATACTTTCTGAATTATTATCATTATACTTTTCGTACAGCTGTGCTATCTTAACAGACTCATTACTGCTTTCCACAAATTTTCTTTGAACAATATCAACACATCCCACAGCCATAGCAACTGCCATTATTACTGTTAACAAAATCATAATAATAATCAAACCCACAACAGAAGGCCAGATACGCTGTTTCTTCAGTTTCTTAATTCTTTTATCTTTACGTTTACTCATACTCTACCTCCAAAAAATCCTACTAATTTAATCCGTTCATACATTTGCATAAATTATATCACAGATTGCTATTTTTTCATACATTTTTTGGTTAAATGTTTGGAAACATAAAAATACGGCACTATGCATATTTAGTATACATAGTGCCATCTTACTTATAACTTACTTAAAAGCTCTGCCTTCTTTGCTTTCTTACGAGCTTCATGATAGTTACATCCTCATAGTAAAACTGCTTAACATTAGCGGTAGCACCAAGCATCTCACGATTAGCTCCCTGCTAACCCGGAGGAGTACGGCACCATCCGTATAAGACTCAATGAGATAATGAAATCTAAGAATATATCTATGAACCAACTCTCCAAACTCTCACCACATTTTAACGCATATAAAGCAAGTCTTTTATGAAACTCCGTTTCAATCTGCCCAATTCACCAATTCTTCCGGCAAATAATGCAGAATCATCTTATGCAAATCAGCCGGCATAATCGGTTTAGATAAGAAGTCCGTAAATCCTATGCTTATATACTTTTCTCTATCGCCAACTATGGCATTGGCTGTAAGCATAATAATCGGAACATTTTCACACAATTTATCATCCTGTATTGCGTGAAATGTTTCTATTCCATCCATTTCCGGCATCATATGATCCAAAAAGATAAGATCAAAGGACTGTTGCCTTAATAATTCCAAACACTCTTTACCGCTTTGCAATTCCGTAATCTGCATCTGAGTCTTCTTAAGTAAACTTGAAAAAACTTTGCAATTAACTTTATTATCATCCACCACAAGTACTTTTGCCTGTGGTGCTGTGTATTCCTTATAGGTCTTTGACTCCTCCTTTGCTTTAGATAATTTCGCACGGAAATCTCCAAGCGGTTCCATACTTACAACCTGCTGTTCTATTTCAAAAGAGAATTCACTGCCCTTCTCATATTCGCTCTCTATCTGCAATTCACTTCCCATAAGTTTCAAAAACTGCTGTGCAATATTCATACCAAGTCCGGTACCCTCAACATTACGATTTCTTGCAATGTCAAATCTCTCAAATGCACCATAGATTTTGCCAATATCCTCTTTTCTAATACCTATTCCCGTATCCTTTACCGAATAGCGGATTATCGCATTATTTTCCTGCATTCTATATGATACCTTCAGGGTTACACTACCCTTATTGGTATATTTTACTGCATTGGTCAAAAGATTTAACAGAACCTGACGTATACGTTTATCATCACCAAAATATTCACTTGGCATGTTAGCATCCACGTCATATATAAACTCCAATTCCTTCTCTTTCGCCCTTATATTTATCATATTGTATATGTCATTCAAAAGGCTGCCCATACTATAATTCACACATACAATCTCCATTTTACCGGACTCAATCTTAGACGAATCCAATATGTCATTAATAATGCTAAGCAACGCCAAAGAAGAACTTTTTATATCCTTAGCGTATCCCCTGATATTCTCGTCTTTACTCTCATCAAGAATCATCTCATTCATACCAAGCACTGCATTAACAGGCGTTCTGATTTCATGAGACATTTTAGCAAGAAATCTTGACTTGGCACGATTAGCCTTGTCGGCTTCCTCCTTCGCTTCCTCCAACTGTGCTGTAAGTTTCGCCTTCTCAAGACTTCCACTTACAATCTTTATAATACTGTTGCAGACCGCTGAAAATGCGATATATATAAGACACCTTGGCACAACAAAGAACAACATAAGATTTACTGCAGGATTAGAATTAACCGCTGTTACTATAAACTGCCCATTAGCCACATATTCATGCATACTGCCGGTGGTTAGCAGCAACATATTGGCATCACACAAACCGCTATAATATCCGGCATACACCACTATTATAGTACTGATAACCGTTAATATGTAAACAAATCGCATCGCCTTCTTAGATGAATACAGCATTGCATACAGGAATGGCAGTATGGACATTAACACCACATGATATGTAATAGACGCTCCCATCAGCGTAAACATTACAACTACACCAAACAAAATAACATACTTTGTTGTCGTTTTCGATAATGAGGCCTTTTTAGAAAAAATCAAAACAACCAAGTATATGACAACAGATGGAAAAAACCCCCGTCCCATCAACATCTTATCAACAATAAAAATCCCAAGTCCATTCAACAGATAAATAATCGTATACAAAATCATAGTTACGTTAAGACACTTCATAACATACCTATTGGCAATATACTCCTGGTCTTTAATATAAACTGATATATCATCACTGTTTTTATCACTATTCCCCATAGGCCCCTCCATTTTATTAACTTCATCACAACGTTATTACTATCTTATATTTTACCATAAATGCCGATTAATATCAAATAGTTCCCCCTAATTCGCATTATATCCAAACACTCTGCTCTGTAAAGTCTCTTTCCACCACGATTCTCTGGACAATATAACGTGGTCATCTACCTTCGCGTTATAATTTTCAAGGATTGAATATTGAAAATGCATTTTTACATAGTCGAAGCCCTTTTCTTCTACCAACAACTTTAACTCTTTGTTGCCACCGTGTCCGTCTGCCACATAATTTTTTCATCTTTGGAGCAACATGCCGTTATTGCTGGTATCTGAACCCACATATAACTTACCATTATGAGTATCAGTAATCAGATAAACTGCTTTCTGATTTTCGAGTGCCGCAATCCAGTCCTTCTTGCCGACATTTAGTATTGTTGCTAACTTCTCATATGGCAATCTAACCTTGTCATATCCCGGAAAATCGTCGCCCTGATATGTATCCGGCAATATCTGATTAACTTCCAGCTGTTCATAAACTGTCTCGTAAAATATACCCTGCGTCTGAAATGTCTTGTGAAATCTTACAATAACGCGCCCAAAATAAGGCTTGTATTCTTCTATCTCATCAGCCTCGTAATTAACACCATCAATCACATCCAATTCTTTCATGATTCTCTTAATAGTCGTCAGTAACCATTTGTCCTCCGCCAATTTCAACAAACAGATTGCAATCTGCCCCACACTGAAATATCTCTGCTTTGTTCTCCACAGAAAAAACTGTGTATTAACCATCTCCGGGTCTTGAATATACATATCCAGTGGATTAACCTCTCCATTGAACTGATTAAAACGAATTTTGGTGTTCTTAATTTCTTCGGGTGTAAGGCGAAGAATGGTGTTTAGATTTAGTGTAATCATATCAAACTCCTATTATTATTTCATCAATTGTTGCAACAACACATTCTGTCGTGACACTGCTAATTCACGCAACACCTCCTATGATTATTATACTTCAAATTATAATAATCACAAGTATAACTTTTATCTCCATATAAAAACCTCATCAAGTAACATACTCTACTTGATGAGGCAATAACTATGCAACATTCAATTATTTACTAATCGCAAATGTTTTCTTTATTGTTGTATTATCAAAACTAAATAACTCTTTAACTTCCACCTCAACATCTGTTGTGGTATCATTTAATTCATATGCAACCTCGACTTCAATCGAAGCACCTTTCTTAATTTCTTTAGTCTGATTATCAGCACTATATTTAGCACTATCTGATAAAAAATACGCACCATTTAATCCTACACCACCCTGATATGCTGCATCATCGAATGCAACCATAAATGATGTTGGATTATCGTCAGATATATTGCTATACAAGTAATCAAATTATGTGAGTTTTACAATCTTTCCGCTGATTATATGATTGGATCAATCAATACCCCTAAATCCTACAAATAAGACGACCAACATTACCAGCATTCTGATAATATTGGTCGTCTTTTATTGTTAAATCAACTAGTTATTGCTTATCTACTATCCTACTTCTCAGCTATAGCTGCCTGCGCCGCTGCGAGTCTCGCGATAGGCACACGGAATGGTGAACAGCTCACATAGTTAAGGCCTACCTTGTGGCAGAACTCGATACTTGATGGATCGCCACCGTGCTCGCCACAAATACCACATTTTAACTCAGGGCGAGTAGTACGGCCCTTCTCTACTGCCATCTTTACAAGCTGGCCTACGCCGTTCTGGTCGAGACGTGCGAATGGGTCTGACTCGTAAATCTTGCTCTTGTAGTATGCGTCAAGGAACTTGCCGGCATCATCTCTTGAGAAACCAAATGTCATCTGAGTAAGGTCGTTAGTACCGAATGAGAAGAACTCTGCCTCTGTAGCAACTTCATCTGCAAGGAGCGCAGCTCTTGGAATCTCAATCATAGTACCAATCTTGTACTCGATGTCTGAACCCTTCTCTCTCTTAACCTGCTCTGCTGTCTCAACAACAACATCCTTAACATACTTAAGCTCCTTCTTCTCGCCAACGAGAGGAATCATAATCTCAGGAACGATGTCGTAACCCTTCTCGTTCTTAACCTCGATAGCGGCCTCCATAACAGCTCTGGTCTGCATACGGGCGATTTCAGGATATGTAACCGCAAGACGGCAACCTCTGTGACCCATCATTGGGTTGAACTCGTGAAGGTTAGCACATGTCTCCTTAATCTCCTCAACTGTGATTCCCATATCTTCAGCAAGTGCCTTAATATCTTCCTCAGCTGTAGGAAGGAACTCATGAAGAGGTGGATCAAGGTAACGTACTGTCATTGGCTTGCCTTCAAGAACCTCATACATACCCTTGAAGTCTGCCTTCTGGAATACAAGGAGTTCGTTAAGGGCAGCTTCTCTACCTTCTACAGTCTTAGAAAGAATCATCTTTCTAATCTTAGGAATTCTGTCATCTGCGAAGAACATATGCTCTGTACGGCAAAGACCGATTCCCTCTGCACCAAGCTTAACAGCGTTAAGTGTGTCAGCCGGTGTATCAGCATTAGTACGAACACCAAGTGTTCTGAACTCGTCAGCCCAAGCCATAATTCTTCCGAAATTACCACCTACTGTAGCTTCAACAGTCTTGATGTCGCCCTTATAAATCTTACCTGTAGAACCATCTAATGAGATATAGTCACCCTTCTTAAATGTTTCGCCACCAAGTGTAAATACTTCATTCTCTTCATCAATTGAAATCTCACCGCAACCTGATACGCAACAAGTTCCCATACCTCTTGCAACTACCGCCGCGTGTGATGTCATACCGCCACGAACTGTAAGGATACCCTGAGATGCGTGCATACCCTCGATATCCTCAGGTGTTGTTTCAAGACGAACAAGGATAATTCTCTCGCCCTTTCCGTCCTTACCAAGCTCCTTAGCTTCCTCTGCTGTAAATACAACCTTACCTGCAGCTGCACCAGGAGATGCCGGAAGTGCTGAACCGATAACCTGACCAGCCTTAAGTGCCTCAGGATCAAATGTTGGGTGAAGAAGCTGGTCAAGTGACTTAGCCTCAATTCTTGCAACAGCTTCCTTTGGTGTAATCATGCCCTCATCAACAAGGTCACATGCAATATTAATAGCAGCCTGCGCTGTTCTCTTACCATTACGTGTCTGAAGGAAGTACAGTTTCTCTTCTTCTACTGTAAATTCCATATCCTGCATATCCTTGTAATGATTCTCAAGTTTCATGGCAAGTTCCATAAACTGCTTGTAACATTCAGGCATATCCTTCTCTAACTGAGTGATAGGCTGTGGTGTACGAACACCGGCAACAACGTCCTCACCCTGTGCATTGATAAGGTACTCTCCATAGATACCCTTCTCACCTGTAGACGGATTACGTGTAAATGCTACACCTGTTCCTGATGTCTCACCCTTATTACCAAATACCATAGTCTGTACATTTACCGCAGTACCCCAGTCTCCCGGAATATCATTCATACGACGGTAAACGATAGCTCTCTCGTTATCCCATGAACGGAACACAGCCTTAATAGCCTCCATAAGCTGAACTGCTGGGTCCTGTGGGAACTCCTCGCCGTTCATATTATCCTTATAAATCTTCTTAAATCTTACGATAAGCTCCTTAAGATCCTCTGCTGTAAGCTCTGTATCGTACTTAACTCCCTTCTCCTCCTTGAGTTCATCAATAATCTTCTCAAAGAATGACTTAGGAACCTCCATAACTACGTCAGAGAACATCTGGATAAATCTTCTATATGAATCATAAGCAAATCTTGGATTGCCTGTCTTCTTTGCAAATCCTTCAACTGCAACATCATTCAAACCTAAGTTAAGAATAGTATCCATCATACCAGGCATAGATGCTCTGGCACCTGAACGAACTGATACAAGAAGTGGGTCAGATGTATCACCGAACTTCTTGCCATTATGCTCCTCAAGCCACTTAACAGCCTCGAACACCTGATCCTTAATCTCATCTCTTACCTTCTTACCACTATTGTAGTAATCTGTACATGCCTCTGTAGTTACTGTAAAGCCCTGTGGTATTGGCATACCAAGACCTGTCATCTCCGCAAGGTTAGCACCCTTGCCACCCAAAAGCTCACGCATATTAGCGTTACCCTCTGAGAACTTGTAAACCCATTTTGTCATCTCAAATTCCCTCCGTAAATGTATTTGTAGATATTTTAACATACTTTGACAAATTTGTACATAAGAAAATACTTATAAAAATATTCTTTACAAAAGTCGCTTTTTATGGCAATATTATCAAGAAATTGTAAAAAATGCGATACACGCACTATAATTGGAGGATATATGCCACAGTTACCAAAAGATCCCGTTATGCTTTTATCATTTACCAACACACAGCTTCGCGACAACTACTGCAATCTTACAGAATTCTGCAAAGCTTACATTGTTGATGAATGTTACATTGTTGACAAGTTAAAAGGTATAAACTACGAATACGATAGCAATAGAAATCAATTTGTGTAGGAATAAATAATAAGAGAGCCACTATAACCATGCAGACACGCTTTCGCTTGGACAATAACGTAACGGATGCTAAGCTCAGTGCACCCAATAGGGCACACTTCGCTAAGCACCGACGTTATTCTACAGTCTGCGTAGGTTATAATGGCTCTTTTATTTACGCACTACCACTAATTGATTCATAAATATTTCCATCTTAATTCAGGCTGCTGTTCTCAGCTCGTGCTACCAGTTTTCCGCCTTGAACATCTATAAGAATCGTGCTTCCCTGTGTTATGTCTCCGGCTAAGATTAGCTTTGCCGCCAGTGTTTCCACCGTTTTCTGAATATATCTCTTTAACGGTCTTGCACCGTAAGTCGGATCGAAACCGTGCTCTATAACGTAAAGTCTTGCTTCGTTAGAAAGCTTTACCTTCAATTCCTTATCCGTAAGTCGTTCATTAACATCCTCAATCAAAAGATTAATAATATTACCAATATTATTCTTTGTAAGCGGCTTAAACATAATTATCTCGTCAAGTCTGTTAAGAAACTCCGGTCTGAAATGTGCCTTAAGATCAGTCATAACCAGATCTTCAACTTCCGGAGCTATGCTTCCATCCTCTGCAATACCTTATAAATGATAAGTCGAACCGATATTACATGTAATAATGATAATAGTATTCTTGAAATCCACCGTTCTTCCCTGTGAATCAGTGATACGACCATCGTCGAGCACCTGTAAAAGCACATTGAACACATCCGGATGGGCCTTTTCCACCTCATCAAAGAGAACTACTGAATACGGTTTTCTGCGTACTGCTTCCGTAAGCTGACCACCCTCATCATATCCTACATATCCCGGAGGTGCTCCTATAAGTCTTGACACAGAATACTTCTCCATATATTCAGACATATCAAGTCTGACAATATTGCTCTCGTCATCAAAAAGACTTTCTGCCAATGCCTTCGCAAGCTCTGTCTTACCAACTCCTGTAGGTCCCAAGAAAAGGAAGGAACCAATTGGCTTTGAAGGATCTTTTATACCGGCTCTTGAACGAATGATAGCCTCCGTAACCTTAGTTACACCTTCATCCTGACCAACAACTCTCTTGTGAAGCTCTTCCTCAAGATGTAAAGTCTTCTGACGCTCAGATTCACTAAGCTTTGAAACAGGAATACCTGTCCATCTTGAAATAATCTTAGCAATTTCTTCCTCAGTTACACTTTCGCGAACCATATCAAGTGCTTTTTCCTTGACCTTAAGTTCAGCTTCGTTCAGCTCCTTCTGAATAGCCGGAAGTTTACCATACTGCAACTCTGCCGCCTTGTTAAGGTTATAATCTCTCTTTGCCTTGGCAATCTCATTATTAATCTGTTCAAGTTCTTCCTTTAACTTGCTTATAGAGTCAATACTTGCCTTTTCATTGTCCCATTTTGCCTTCTGCTGACTAAATTCTGCCCTAAGCTCTGCAAGCTCTGACTGCAGATTAGCAAGTCTTTCTTTGCTTAGATTATCAGTTTCTTTCTTAAGTGCCGCTTCTTCAATCTCAAGCTGCATAATTTTTCTCTGCATTTCATCTAATTCTGCCGGCATAGAATCAAGCTCTGTCTTAATCATGGCACAAGCTTCATCCACAAGGTCAATAGCCTTATCAGGAAGGAATCTGTCAGAAATGTATCTGTCAGACAAGACTGCCGCTGTTACCAACGCACCATCCGCAATTTTAACGCCATGATAAACCTCGTATCTGTCTTTAAGACCTCTAAGAATAGAAATAGTATCTTCCACCGTAGGCTCATCAACCATTACAGGCTGAAAACGGCGCTCTAAGGCAGGATCTTTTTCAATATACTGTCTGTGCTCGTCAAGAGTTGTGGCACCGATACAATGCAACTCACCTCTTGCAAGCATAGGTTTAAGCATATTACCGGCATCCATTGCACCTTCGCTTTTACCGGCTCCAACTATAGTGTGTATCTCATCAATAAAGAGAATAATCTGACCATCACTGTTCTTAACCTCTTCAAGAACCGCCTTAAGTCTTTCCTCAAACTCACCTCTATACTTAGCTCCGGCAACCAACGCACCCATATCCAGTGCAAATACACTCTTATCCTTTAATCCTTCCGGTACGTCACCTCTTACAATACGCTGTGCAAGTCCTTCAACAACAGCAGTCTTACCAACACCCGGCTCACCAATAAGTACCGGATTGTTCTTAGTCTTACGGGAAAGGATACGGATAACATTTCTTATTTCGTTATCTCTTCCGATAACAGGGTCAAGCTTACCTTCCTTTGCCCTCTCAACCAAATCCTGACCATACTTCTTCAGTGTATCATATATAGCTTCCGGATTGTCACTTGTCACAGACTGACTTCCGCGAACCGTTGCAAGTACAGACAGAAACTTATCTCTGGTAATTCCATAGGTCTTAAACACATTTTTCATAGCATCGTTAGGCGCTGTAATCATAGCAAGCATAAGATGTTCTACTGACACATATGCATCCCCCATACGCTTCGCCTCGTCTTCAGCGTTAATAAGAACCTTGTTAAGTGCATTACTAAGAAAAAGATTACCGCCCCCCGAAACCTTAGGCTTTAATGCAAGCAATCTCTCAATATTGCTAATGAAAGACTCCTTGTTAAGCCCCATCTTCTCAATCAGGCTGGCAATCAAACTATCTTCTATAGTAAGCAAACTATAAAGAAAATGTTCCTGGTCAACTTCTTGATTCTGATAATCAAATGCAATCTTTTCACATCTGTTGACTGCTTCAATAGACTTTTGTGTAAACTTATTAATATTCATAATTCAACTACCTCCTGTTTTTCTTTAATTCTGTTATATCACTTGTTGTTAGCACTGTCAAGGGGTGAGTGCTAAAGTTTTCAGATAATTTTTGCGAACCCTGTGTTTTCAAGGGTTCGCAAGTTATTAATTTTTTCTAGTTCTATAATTTCTCCAAAACAGGTTATTTACTTTTTGTTTTTACTATCATTTTTCAAATCCTTGAATACATCTGCAAAAACCTTATCACCATACTTTTGATACATTCTATATGCCATATTATAACAATAATTATCGTCACGCTCCGATATAACAACAATATTCATTATCATACTATTCAATACTAGTGTATATACAACCCTTATTCCTATACCACGATACTTTATTTTGAAAAAGCCTGTGAGATTATTATGTCCTTTATTTCCTAATGGTTTACCATAGCCTTGTGGACTGGGTAACGGTGCTTCTGAAACTTTTAATATTCCGGCAAGCACTTGCTTCCTTATAGATTTATCTAACTTTAGATAATCCTTTTTTGCTTCATCCGATATACGAATTTTCCATCTTATCATTCAAATTCCACGCATTCTGCCAATTGCAGCAATTCCTCCATAGAAAAGCCTTCCTCAGCAACAATGTCCTCAAACTCTATGCTCGCCTGTCCGCCTCTACTTTCTGCCAGCTTAAGAAGTCTCATATTCTCAACTCGTTCCATCATCTTTTCAAACATCGCTAATTTTTCCTGTGTAACTCTATATTCTTCTATAGATATCACAACCGCTGTTGGTTGATTATTCTTAAGAACTATATATTCACTATTATTATCAGCAACATCAGAAAAAATCTTACCAGCCTTCCCTTGACTAAAATCAGATATAGGAACCAGTTTTTTTGTAAACTCTGCTAATGCCAAACTCATATCATCAACTTCCTTTCATACTTTTATTACTATTATTATACACCGGCACATCGTTTTATGCAATATATTAATGAATATTTTAATCACTATTTTAACATTTATTTTAACAAATTCGCAAAAAAAGGTCTGCATCTCGTGCAATAACCTCTTCATCATTACCCAATATTAAACAGCTTCTTTATATTCTCATCACTCACGTCCATAAAAAATCTTCTTGCTACCAGTGATGAATCCAGTCCTGTTTCTCTAACAACAACAACTTTCGTGGGCGATAACAATTCCCGCAACTGCTGCTCATGCCAATCATCGTCATCCACTGCCTGATTCACGCAGTTCGGATGGAAACCACCCCATAGTAAATCCATTCATACTTATCCACTTTCTGCATCATATCATAATTACTCTCGTAACCTATAGCCGGATTAATACAGTACTCCAGCCCTTTCTCATGCATTTTTTGTAAAATGTCATTTCACCCACAATCGAAACGCGAATGGTCATAATGTGCGTGTGAATCAATCATTGTCCCCCCCTATTTTCTTTAATTCTGTTATATCACTTGTTGTTAGCACTATTAAATGGTGAGTGCTAAAGTTTTTAGAAAATTTTTGCGAACCCTGTGTTTTCAAGGGTTCGCAAGTTATTAATATTTTATAAAATGTTTTATCCAGCAATCCATCCGCCATCAACGACCAATACATCACCACTTACATAGCTCGAATCATCTGATGCAAGGAATAACGCAGCCTTAGCAATGTCTTCGCCTTCGCCCTGCTCAGGTGCCGCTGCAAGTACATTCTTCACTCTTCCATAACCTGCCATATTAGGCTGTCCCATAGACGCTGCAATCTCAGTCTTAATACCACCAGGTGCAATAGCATTGCAACGAATCTTATCCGGAATATACATATAAGCTGTATTCTTTGTCATAGCAACCAATGCCGCCTTTGAGGCCACATATGCCGCTCCGGCTGCCGTTCTCATAGCACCGATAGAAACAACATTAATTATGTTACCACCATCGCCCTGCTCTTTAAATACCTGAACAGCCTTACGCATAGCACACATCGGACCATATGTATTAATCTTCATAACCTGCTCATAACGCTCATCTGTCACATCACCAATAGGACTCATATCATCCATAACACCTGCGTTATTCACAAGAACATCCAACTTTCCAAACTTCTCCACTGCATAATCAATCATAGCTTCATTACTTTCTCTTGAACCTACGTCTGCAACAAATATCTCTACCTTTCCCGGTGCATCAGTAAGTGAAGCCTGAAGTTCTTCAAGACGCTCCTTTCTTCTTGCAACAGCAACAACATTAGCTCCTTCTTTTGCAAAAAGTTCTACAATTGCTTTACCCATACCAGCTGAAGCACCTGTAACTACAACTGTCTTATTATTTAATCGCATTGACACGCCCTCCTAGATTGTTAATTTTTTGTTAAACT